>JAIEKC010000392.1:0-1865 GCA_029064505.1 Acetatifactor sp. | reverse complement strand
GGATCGTGGTATACAACAAAGCGGACAAATGTGGAATGGGAAAGCTGCCCCAAAGGAAGGGAGATTATCTGTATATGGCGGCCGGGACCGGCTGCGGTATGGAGGAACTGCTGGAGCTGATCAAGGAGAAGGTGTATGCGGACTTTGTGGACAGAAGCTTCCTGATCCCCTATGATAAGGGAAATATCGGCGCTTTCTTTATGGAAAACGCTGTGGTACTGGAACAGGAATACAGAGAGAACGGACAGTATATCCGGGTAAAATGTCATCTTCAGGATGCGGAAAAATATAAATTATATGAAAATTAGTGATTTTTTTTGGCGTTTGTGTTACAATGCCTTTGATTACAGTCATACATTTTCAATAATAAGGAATTGTCCGAAAATAACTTGTGCAGATGACGCAGGATAAATTCGTACAGGCAAGGCGGAAGAAGGAGGGGTACAGGTGTACAGGGGTACGCCGACTGTGCGGATTTAGACAAGTTAAATGCACAAGTTATTAATGGACAGTTCCTAAGTGTCTGTCAGAGCAGACAGGAGGGATAGAAGTGGGGATCAGGATGAAGAACAGGATGAAGAACAGGGTTTGTGTCATTTCATTGTCTGTGGCAATGATGTTGGGAATGACCGCTTGCGGCAATGCGATACCGGATATGTCGGCAGCGGATATGCAGGCGGTAGGCGACTATGCGGCTATCACATTGATGAAATATGATATAAGTCACAGAAGCCGATTGGTCGATCTGGAGCTGGTGGCACGGGAGGAAGCCCGGAGACAGGAACAGGCTGCGGCAGAAGCTTTGAGACGGGAAGAGGAGGCTGCAGCACAGGAGGGGGCAGGGATGCGTCCTACGGAGGACACACCTGTGATCGGAGCGGATGGCGTGCCGGAGCAGGGACCGGCCAGCATAGAAGAGGTGCTTGAGCTTCCGGAGGGAGTGACAGTAACATACAAAGAGATGGTAGCATGCGACAGTTATCCTGACGGGGAAGAAAACTTTTTCTCCATGTCGGCGACCGGGGGAAATCGTTTCCTTGTTCTGAAATTTGATCTGTATAACGGCAGTGGTCAGGATCAGTATATCGATATCCTCTCCAAGGGAGCGGCATTCAAAGTAACGGCCAATGGCAGCGTTACAAGGAGGGCACTGACTACCATGCTGATGGACGACTTCCCCAATTATAAAGATACCGTTGCTGCGGGAAGCACTGTAGAGGTGGTGGTCGTTGTGGAAATGGAGAGCAGTGTCACAGATAATGTGTCTTCGCTGAGCCTTAATCTGAGTAATAATTCCAAAACATATGCGGTTCAGTTCTTTTAATGATCTGATGATCTGAAGCGCCCGGATTTGAAACATTTTATTTCCGCGGACAATGACTCAAAGTTCCGGAGGCCTGTATCTGTGGGATCCTGACGGATGTCGCGTGGATCAGAGCCCCCGCAGCATGCTGCGGGGGCTCTGACTTTGGGAAAAAGCGTGAGACTGTGATCCGGCTCTTTCCACAGGAATGTAAGCGTTTTACCTCCGGTGAAAAAGGCTGAAAAAGCCGCTGAAAAAAATCAGGAAAAAAATGCAAATTTTCTGTTGACAAATGTCGTATGTGATGATATACTCAATTTCGTTGTCGAGCAAAGCAGTTAGAAATCCTACGAAATGACAATTTAAAAAAATAAAAAAAGTTGTTGACATAGGAAAAAACTTGTGGTAATATAAACAAGCTGTCGCTGAGACGACAACGCACTCCTGAGAAAGAACAAGATATTATTTCGACTGACAGGAGATTGGCACCTTGACAAATAAACAGTAATGCGACCCTGAAAATTCCATTAAGAAATGAAATTATTCAGAGAACAAAAAAACC
>JAIEKC010000391.1:0-1865 GCA_029064505.1 Acetatifactor sp. | reverse complement strand
GGTATAAAGAGCGGCTATACAAAAGCGGAAGCATTGAAGAGTTAAGGGAAGTGGTGACGCTGATCTTTTCGTAAAGGCTGTTCAAATATTTTCCGTATGAAAAATCAATATTTTTAAAACAGAGTAAGGGGGAATGTTCCATGAGCTGGGATGTTTTAATGATAAGGACAAAAACAAATAATGAAGCGACTTTAGGCGCGATAACGAGTGATAATATCATCCCATTTAAGCAGACAGAGATAGCCGGTGAGATAAAGAAAATTTCGGCTGAACTTGGTGCCTTTTATAACTGTGATGATCTGTCCTGGCAGAATCTCGACAGCGATAGCTGGTCCATAGAATTTAACATCGGAAAGGAAACGGAAACAGAGAGTGTTATGCTGCATATCAGGGGAGGTGAGCCGAAAGAAGTATTTGCTATTTTGATCGCTGACCTGAACACCCGGCTTGTGGACGGCAGTACAGGCGAATTTATTATTCCGGGCAAACCCACTTCGTTTGAGAAATGGAAGGCATATCGGGATCAGATAGTCAATGGTCGATCCAATTCCCCGCAGTAAGGCATTTGTCAAATGACTTGCCTGAGTTTCCATCTGCCAAGAGCTTTAGCTCTTTGATGCTTTAGCTCTTTGGTGGTCTCATTCAGCCGCTTTGCAGACTGAAAATTCATGCAGCGTCATTTGACTGAAAATAAACAGACTCATTGTTCGCGGAAATCAATATAAGTTAAGCGGGTGCGGGGGAAACAGCACACACTTTCACAGAAAGGGGATTTTGCAGGGCAGGCAATGATAATGGAAGATATGCTTATTCAGAACGGAACACTGGAACTGTATACAGGCAGGGAGGAGATCCTGACCATTCCGGAGGGAGTCCATACCATCGGGGAGGGTGCGCTGAAGGGATGCGCCTCCTTGAAAAAAGTCGTATTGCCCGGGAGTCTGCGCCGCATTCTTTCGGGAGCATTTAAAGGCTGCAGGAAACTGGAGGAGGTGGAGATTCCGGAAGGGGTATGTGAGATCGGGGCATATGCCTTCCATCGCTGCCATGCCCTGAGGAAGATCGTCCTGCCGCCTGGGGTGGAGGCGCTGGGAGACTGCGCCTTCCTGTACTGCGACAGTCTGGAGGAAGACTGCATACCGGGAGTGCGGCGGCTGGGAACTCAGGCGTTTGTGAATGATGTACAGTTAAAAAAGCTCACTCTGTCCGGTGACCTGGAAGAGGACTGCCTCTGTGATGTCTTCACCGGCTGCGGGCTTCTGACGGATTTTACCTTTGCGGACGGAAGGCATTTTGTTATTTCAAACGCGGTTGAGGCGGTGGCGGGAAATATGCCTTTGCCGGGCCTGGTCAGAAAGATTGCCGCCGACATTCTCCGGATGATGAGACTGGACGGCAGAACCGTAGTGGAATTTCTGACAAACCTGAAACATGTGGAGATCCCGGAGGGCGTGAAAAGGATCGGCAAAAGCGCCTTTTTCGACAAAGGGGGAATCCTCTCCGTAAAGCTGCCCCGATCCCTGAAGGAGGTTGAAAGCCGCGCCTTCCGCAACTGCATCGGTCTGGAGACGGTGGTCTTTGCTGGGGAAGGGATGCTGATCCACGAGGATGCTTTCAAAAACTGTACCTCGTTAAAATTCATACTGACGCCTGACGGTGCCCGGCATGAATTAAGAGGGATCGCCCGGCCCTCCGGGACTGAGGTTCCCGAGCTGGTGAAAACCATTCACAGACAGGTGCTGGGGAATTTCCGGATCAGCGGAACCATTCTTCTGAAATATCTGGGAGCGGAATCCAGAGTGGCGGTTCCGGAGGGAATCACACGCATCGCGGAGGAGGCTTTCGCGGGAAACGAAGCCATAGAC
>JAIEKC010000390.1:0-9213 GCA_029064505.1 Acetatifactor sp. | reverse complement strand
CCGTTCAGTGATCTGCCTGAAATGTTACGATCTCTCCGCATCTCCGACTATTGGAAGCATACCACGGCAACCTTACCGTAAGATAACTCCCTCCCTACAATTTTGTAGGAATTTCAAGATCAGATGGCTCTGCCGTCAAAGATACTGTTTGAGCTGATGCGGAAATTTATGATAAAGGTCGTTCCCATGCCTAACTGACTGTCCACCTTCACCGAGCCGTTGTGCGCCTCTATGATGGATTTCGCCAGGGGCAGTCCAAGCCCTATTCCCTGAATATCCTCTGAAAAGCGGCTGCGATAGAAGCGTTTAAAGATGTGATACAAATCCTCCGGATGAATGCCGCTGCCGTTATCCTTTACCGTGATCTGAAGCACGGATGCCGACCGTCTCCATTCGATACAGATCATCCCTCCCGCCTTCGTGTGATCCAGCGCATTTTTCACAATGTTCCCTATCGCCTCTGTGAGCCAGCCGGGGTCACAGGAAAGAGTAAGCGTTTCATCACCTGCCAGGAGAAGTTTCTTGCCCTCCTGCCCGGCGCGAAACGAAAAACGCTTTTTGACATCCTCCATCAGATCGGATATGTTACAGGGTTCTTTATCCAACACAACGATATCCGCGTCAAATTTTGCAACATTCAGAAGATTCTGTACCAGCGTCTGGATCCGGTCAAGCTCCTGCTCCGAGGAATCCACAAACTCCCTGATGGTGGGCTTGTCCTTCACTTCCTCCTGAATAATGCCGTTATAAATATTCAGGGCGGCAAGGGGCGTCTTCAGCTGATGGGAAATATCCGAAATGGTATTTTTCAGAAATTGCTTTGCCCTTCCTTCATTCTCCGCATGAGCATTCAAAATAGATGCCAGTGTGTTGACCTCATGGAACAGTCTGTACAGCTCGCCCTCCTCATTGCTCTCGATACGGGCATCTCTGTTGCCGGAAATATATTCCCTGATCTGCCTGACCGCCTCTTCCATGACCCCGTTCTGTTCCCTGAAATATCCGTAGCAGACCGCCATGACCGCGATGCCCATACCCGGAAAGCAGAACCACATACATACCGACGCGTAATTGGATCCACATAACAGACAAACCGCTGAAAGCAGGGTAAACACTGCAATACACTGCAATATCCTGCGGAAAAGCCGCCTGATGCTTTTATTCGCTAATAAATTCATAGGGCCTCCTCCTGCCATTTATATCCCATACGGCGGACTGTCGCGATCCGTTTCGGCTGACCGGGATCATCCTCAATCTTCATGCGAAGCCTCCGTATATACACAGTAAGCGAATTATTATCCACATAATTCTCGTCACAGTCCCACAATCTGCTCAAAATCTGCTCCGCCGACAATATGACATTCGGATTTTCCATGAACAGGCACAGCAATTTGTATTCATTGGCCGTCAGATCCAGCCGCTCCCCGTTTTTGCAGACCTCTCCGTTCAGCCGCTGTACTCTGATACCATTGGAATACAGCTCCGCATCCGTGCGGCTGAAATTATCGCTTCTGCGGAGCAGTGCATTGATCCGCGACAAAAATACCGCCAGTTTAAAAGGTTTTGTGATATAGTCATCCGCTCCGATGTCAAGCCCCATGATGATATCCGCTTCCTCATCCGCTGCTGTCAGGAACATGATCGGCACCTTCGACGTCCGGCGCAGCTTTTTACAAAGCTCAAAGCCCGATCCATCCGGCAGAGACACGTCCAGAATGACCAAGTCATACTTTCCCTCCGCCCACATGGCGTCCGCCTCGTGACTGGTGCGGGCGATCTCTATCTCATAGCCCTGCTTTTTAACGGCAAAGGAAAGCCCGCCGATCAGACTCAGATCATCTTCCACTAAAAATATTCGCTTCATTTCCGTCAACCTCCATGCTGCCGATTCCCAAACACTGTTTCACAATATCGATATCGACTTCCATATCAGCTATATCATTTCCGCTTATGTTTGTCAAGAATACACCTGCCGCCATAAGTTTCAGGCTCAGGCATCACAGCGCTCCGCAAGCCCTCACATCAAAAAAGATGTGCAGCGATTTCCTTATCTCACTGCACATCTTCCAAACCTTCCATTTATAATACCCGAACCATAAATGGTAACTTTTCTGTTCTTTTGTGAGCACACCCATATATTTCGCCGGCTTTCCCGTGTGTACTCTTGTGACACTGATGGCATCCGCCAGAGAGAGCCCTGACACTGCCGCTTCCCCGCAGGAGACCGCCATCATGGTATCCGCCATTCCGATGGTCACTGCCTTAAAAACGCTTTTCTTCCGCCAGCAATACCAACACCGAGTCCGTGCCGTCCTCCCTCTCCGGAGGAGTGAACACAGCCTCCCCTGTGCCAGAGACCTCGCCCGAATAGGTATACAATCCCGTCACGGGATCCATCCAATATGCCGCCAGCCTCCTGTCCGCGTAATCGCCCAGAGACAACGGGATCTCCCTGCCGTTTACCGTGTAGGCAAGCAGGAAATCCTCCCCTGCAAATACACTGACATGATCATACTTCTCGCCCTGCCCGTGCAACAGGTACTCCCGGGCGGGATGTCCCTTCTCGAAGCCCACACGCTCACAAAGGCGTTTCAGATGTACCATCTGCGCCCCGCCCGGGTGATGGATGGCTTCCGTCCAGAGATACCTGGCCCCGAAAGCTCCCTCCTGGGAAGCATCCCGGTAAAACTGCATGATGGAATTGTGGCCGTACACATGCCCGGCCGCCCCCGCAAGCACGCTCCAGTAAGCATATCTTCTCACATCCGCTGCTTTCCAGTAGGGCTGGGTATTGTCATGAAGCCCCTGCAGGATCCATTCGTAGGAAGGCTCCCCGTCCAGCACCGGCCTGGCAGGCTGCATTTTCAGATCCCGCTCCACATATTTCCAATTGTCCTCGCCGAACCATCCTTCCTTCGCCGTGTTGTCATCCCACTCCTGCATGCTGACCTGGTCGTAACGTCTGTGCCCCGACTGGAAGAGATTGAAATCCAGCCATTCCTCCTCGTGAAACCAGAGGGATGAGCTGGTCCTTCCAAAGGGATGAAAGGTTACAAGCCGGTCTGGCCGGTCGGCCTTCATCAGCCTGCCCATGCGGCGGAACACCTCCGGTGCCACATCTCCCCGCACGTCTCCCCCAACGATCCAGATGATATGCGGACAATCGTGATAGCGTTCCAGTACAAACTTCATATAGGCATCCACATTGTCCGGGTTCAGACAACCGCCCTTCACCACACTGCTGCCCCACACGGGCAGTAACCCCATAAACAGTCCCAGTTCCCTGGCCATCTCCACCACCGCATCCACATGGGTCCAGAAGGATCCTTCCGTATTCGGTTTTGCAGGATCCCCATCCACCAGAGCGGTGTCTCCCGCCAGATTCTTCTGATCCGCAGTGTGGATAAAGTCCGCCAGTATCACATTGTAGCCCAGATCTCTGCGGTTTCTCAGATACACATAACTCTCCTCCAGAGTCAGCTGGTGAAACAGCAGCCATGCCGTGTCTCCCAGCAGAAAAAAAGGCTTTCCTCCGCAGCAAAAGTACCGGCCGTCCGCCGTCATTCCCAATGGCCCCGCTTCCCAGGGCGCCTGATTCCTGCTCTCCATGATCCAATTCCTTTCTGCCATAATTTCCGTCCGCAGACATTTTTCCTCATCTGCCCGAACAATACCGCGATCGGTACTCCGCATACTTTCTATGAGCATACTCTTACCGTGATCGCCCTGCCCGCATATTCAAATGTTCCCGTTCTGCTGCCCACAGGCGTGTAAAACGTATAACTCCACTTTGTCGGATACGCATAGCTTCCCTCGGCCGTCGCAAGGGACAGTTCCCCGCTCTCCTCTTTCCATTGTACTCTGACAGCGGCGTACCGGCCCTGCATATAGCCGTAGCCATTGCCGCTGTCCAGATAGCAGGTAAAGCTTCCGTCTCTTCCCCCGTATATCTCCAGTTCCATATTCTCCACAGACTGCTCATGATACAGATCCGCCGTACCCCGGTTGTCCACAGGAAGAATGCTTCCCGCCCTCACATACAGAGGCATCTTCTCCACAGGCGCGGCTGCCCGAAGTTCCCTGCCTCCCGCCAGATACTTTTTCGTCTCATAGTCATACCAGCCGTCCCCCGCGGGCAAATAGACGGTTCTGACCGTATCCCGCTCCAGAGGCGCGCTGCCCGGTCCGTATTCCATGGGAAAGGTGACGGGACATACCAGGAAATCTCCGAAGAGATACTCATCCTCCGCCTCCGCAGCCTGCCCGTCCTCCCTGTAATCGAACAGAAGACTCCGCATGGTCATGGCATCCTCCTTCCACACCCGATATGCAAGGCTGTAGAAATACGGTGCCAGTCTATAGCGAAGACGTATGTATCTGACAATCGTGTCATAATACTTGTCACCGACCGACCCGAACTGCCAGGGTTCTCTGGGGGTATCCGTACCGTGAGACCGCATCACCGGCAGAAATGTGCCGTACTGAAGCCATCTCACATAGAGTTCCCGGTATCCCCTGTCATTGACACCCGCCTCGAAATCTCCGTGCCAGAACCATGGCTGGGTTCCCTCCCCGGCACCGCTCCATCTTTTCCACGCCTCCAGATTTCCTGCGAAGAAACCTCCGATATCCAGGTTCCAGTAAGGGATTCCGCTTGCCGCCATCTGCAGGCCCTCCTGGATCTGACGCTTCAGCACGTCCCAGGTAGCCGCAATATCGCCGGACCACAGTATGGTCCCATACTTCTGGGAGGAGAGGTAACCGGACCGTGTCAGGTTCACCACCCGCATATCGGGAGCCGCCTTCCTCTGATTATCATGAATGCCCTTTGCATGATACAGCGCATAGACATTGGCCTTTCTCGCATCCATATATTTTGTAAGCTCCGCTCTGGAAATCTGATACCTCTCCTGATCCGTCTTCTTCTTTTCCCCGCCCCAATCCGGGGTAAAGGGCTCCGTGGAATCGCACCACCAGGCATCCACGCCGCCGGCAAACAGTTCTTTCTCACACTGCTTCCAATAAAGCTTCCGCGCCTCCCCGTCAAAGGCGTCATAGGTGGACAGATTGGCGTAAAGCTTCCCGGCTTCCATCATTTCCCGATTGTCCCCGCCGCCCTTGTTCATGTTGGGCCACACGGAGATCATCAGGCCCATTCCAAAGTCATGCAGCTGATCCGTCAGTCCCTTCATGTCAGGATATCGCTCTTTGTCCAGATGTTTATCCCCCCATTTGCCATCCTCCCAGGAAAGCCAGTCCTGCACCAGGCAGGACACCGGGATATCTCTGCGGCGGAATTCCTCCGCCACCTGCCGGATCTCCTCCTGGGACCGGTAGCGCTCTCTGGACTGAATATAGCCGTAAGCCCATTTGGGCAGCATGGCCGCCTTGCCGGTAATCCTGCGTATTCCCTGCACCAGCTCATGCATATCCTCACCGGCGATCACATAATAGGCGATCTGCTCCACCGCATCAAGGCGCAGAGTGATCCGATTGCCCTTTTCCTCATAGACCATCAGACAGTCCGCGTCCAAAAGCACGGCATAGCCCGCCGTGGACAAAAACACCGGCATGGGGATCTGCATATTGTTCTGGTAGAGGTATTGGGTACAGTTTCTGTAATTGGCGATCCCGTCCTCATGCTGGCCCAGGCCCAGAATGCGCTCTTCTTCCCCTATGGAAAAGATCAGCTCCCCTTCGTAAGCCTCTCCCACCTGTGTCTCCAGAGCGTTCTCCACCACGGTTCTCTCACCGTCCACGGTCTTTTTTACCGTCACCCTGGCTTTTCCCTCTATAACATAGCGTGTGATCTTTTTGGGGATCAACGCGCAGCTCTCCTGTACGGGAAGCTGCCGGCCCGCATCCGCCCCCGGCATCTTTAGTCTCCCTGCGGTTCTGACACCCTCTCCCCATGTATCGTCTGCCACGGCCTCCTGCACCACACATTCGTCCGGTACAAAATCTTTCTCAATGATATCTCCCGGTTCCCTGCACACTCCGTCCGGCGTGCACACCACTCTTACGATCCTCATATCCGCCTCTCTTTCCGCCTGCAGTCAACTGGCGACCGCAAAAGCTCTTGTGGTCACTTAGGAACTGTTGCGTCATTCGCAATGTTAATTCTTAACAGTTCCTTGCCGCAGGAAGTTTCTCAATCATCCTTTACCGCGATCAATATTCCGTTTCTCCCGATCCTGCATTTTTCCGCGAGCTTCCTGCCCGTCAGATAATCCCTGCAGCCCTCGGGAAGCTTCACTTCCGTCTCCCGGGCCGTGAAGTTGAAGAGGAACAGATACTCCTTCCCTTCCTCAAAGCGGGTCACCAGTTCCACGCCTTCCTCCCGTTCCACAAGGCTGCGATGCACTCCCGCCTCCTTCAGCACACCCTTCAGAAAGACACGGTAAGCTTCCGGTTCCAGGTCCGTTCCCACATAGTAAGCCCTTCCCCTGCCACAGGTGTAGGCGGACACCACCTTTTCGCCCTCCTTATAGTCCTCCGTGTAGCTTCCAAGTGTCTCGGATACGCCTCCCAGCAACTCGCTCCACATACCGTCGCAGGTATCCATCAGATTGTCCTCCGTCTCCTCCATGTGACACAGCGCCTCATAGCTTTCCAGGCACAGTCTGAGCTTTGTATGGTTGTCGTCGAACACAGGCTCCACCTCTTTCACCGTACTGCCGAACAGCTCCGTCAACCCTGCGGGAAGGGGGGTGGTATAACCCACATTATCTTCGTTTTTCACAGATGTCAGGAAGGTGGCGATGACCGTTCCCCCCTGCTCCACAAAACGCTTTACTTTCTCCTGTGTCCCGGGCGACATGACAATGGCTGCGGGCAGGATCACCACCTTATATGCGCTCCAGTCTCCTTTCAGAGCCGTCACGTCCGCCGTCACACCGATATTTTCCAGATGATTATATAGCTTTCCGCAATAATCCACATAGTGGAACAGAGGATCATTCACCGGCTTGATCCGCAGCGCCCAGTGGGAATCATAATCAAAGCATACAGCAACCTCCCGGGGGAATACCGTCTTCTCCAGCGGCTCCAGCTTTTTCAGCAGCGATGCCGTCTCCTGCATTTCACGATACCGTCTCCTGGGGATCCCATCCATATCCACAATGGCGTAGTTGAGCTGCTCCGCCCCGAAAGGATAGGTGCGGAACTGGAAATGGAGCATCATCTCCCCTCCATGGGCCATGGACTGTACCACCGCCTGCTTCAGCGCTCCCGGATCCGGCTGCAGCCTGCCGCTGCCGCCCAGTCTGTGTCCGCCCCCGGACATGAACTCCAGCACCCAGAACGGCACGCCTCCCTTCACTCCTCTGGCAAAGGCATAGGGAAAGGAATCCACTTTCGCGTTCCGGAGCCCCGGGTAAAAGTCAAAGGCATAGCGATCCAGTGTTTCCGTGCTGTCATAATAATCGATACTGTTAGTGGCAAGCCCGGTGGCATTGGTAGTAATGGGAACCTGCAGATACCTGCGCAGAACCTCCGCCTGCAGATCCTGATATTCCTTTTGACTGTAAGAACAGAAACGCTCAAACTGCAGTCTCACTGTGGGATTCTCATAATAGGCATCGATGAGATTCCGGGCTCCTGCCTCGATGGTGTTCACCGGCAGCGGAATTTCATCGAAATCCCCGTATTCCTGGGACCAGAAAATGCTGCCGCTGCGTCTATTGAATTCTGCAATGCTTCCGTACTCCCGCTCCAGCCACGCGTGAAATTTCCTCTCACACACCGGGCAGCAGCAGCGGCCGGTACCCTCCTGGGCGGGCTCGTTATCGATCTGTACACCGGCCACATAAGGATTCCCCGCGAAAGCCTCCGCCAGCTTTTCCGCCATCGCAACGGAATACCGCCTGTAAGTTTCATTATTATAGCAATAATGGCGCCTGCCTCCAAAAGGGCGGCGGATCCTCCGGTTATCCATATACAGCACATCCGGATGCTTCCTGATCATCCAGGAAGGCGGGCATGCCGTAGGAGTACAGAGTATGGTTTGAATGCCGGCCCGTCCCAGCTCATCCACCACATCCTTCAGCCACCCGAACTCATAGCTTCCCTCCTCGGGCTCCATCCTGCACCAGGCAAACTCTCCCATCCGCACGGTATTGATGCCTGACTGCTTCAAAAGCTCCAGATCATGCCTCAAATCTTCCTCCGTCTTATGCTCCGGATAGTACGATACACCATATCTCATCCTGTCCTCTTTTCCGGCGTCCGGTCACCGCAGCGCCATCCGCCGGGTCTGCTCCACGCCATATATTTTGATCGCCGCTCATTCTTTTCCTGTAAAATAGATCTCCGCGTCTCCGCCTGTCTCAACGGGCGCATTCATGGTAAGAACCAGGACGGTATCCGGCTGCCCGGCGCTGTCCGCTGTGTAAGCGCTCTCCGGCAACACCAGACGGATACCGTCCTGCTCCGAAAGGACCTCCACCTCTCCTCCGTCGAACAGAACGGCGCTTTCCACACGGTTCTCCGTCAGCGGAAGCTTCTGCGTCCGAAATGCCTCCCGGTCCAGAATATGCAGATACACTTTATTCCCGTGAAAGGTGGAACCGTACACATTATCCACCGGCTCAAAGGGTCCCGCAGCCGTGGCGTAAATGCTCTCCCCATATGTCCTGAGCCAGTCTCCCACCTGTCGCATCCGCTGTCTGATCTCATCCGAGATCCTGCCGTTGCGGTCAGGTCCAATGTTCACCAGCCAGTTTCCGCCTCTGCAGACCACATTCACCATCATACGAATCAGCCAGTCAAAATCGGACACAGGATCCTCCGCCATCCACCCCCAGGAGCTTCCGGAACACACACACATATTTTTCTCCCATGGCACGGGAATGATCTTGCCCGTGATCTCATGGGAACCTTCGTCACAGTAAAAATCTCCCTCCCATCCGGAACGGGGATTGATCAGCAGTTTGGGATTATAACTTCTGGCCATTTTGTTCAGCTTCACCGGCTCCCAGAACCAGGCGCTGGAAGTATCGCTGCCCTTGTGAGCCAGCCAGCCCCCGTCATACCACAGAATATCGGGATCATATTTGCCGCACAGCTCCTCCACCTGGGCATAACACTGCTTCTTCATAAGCGCCGCGTTCTCCGGAAGGCCTTCCGGATCGAAATACCCGGGAAAACGCCAGTCCATAGGGGAATAATAAACTCCCACCTTCAGTCCCGCTTCCCGGCATGCGTCCGCATACT
>JAIEKC010000039.1:0-4556 GCA_029064505.1 Acetatifactor sp. | reverse complement strand
CCCGGAGACACCGGCACAGCCGGCACACCACAAGCTTTACACCTTTCCTCTGGCGGGAACCAGGCCCAGAGGAAAGACCAGGGAAGAGGATCAGGCGTTGGAGAAGGAACTCCTTGAGGATGAGAAAGAGCGGGCGGAACACAATATGCTGGTAGATCTGGGAAGGAACGATATCGGTAAGATCAGCAGGGTGGGTACGGTAGAGGTGGAGAAATATATGTCCGTGGAAAGGTATTCCCATGTGATGCATATCGGTTCCACTGTGGGCGGGATCATCCGGGAGGACAGGGACGCATTGGATGCGGTGGATGCCATCCTGCCGGCGGGAACTCTGTCGGGAGCGCCGAAGCTGAGAGCTTGTGAGATTATTAATGAACTGGAAAACAATAAGAGAGGGATCTACGGCGGCGCCATCGGCTACGTGTCTTTTACAGGTAATCTGGATACCTGTATTGCCATTCGGCTGGCTTTTTCCAAGAATGGAAAGGTGTTCATCCGTTCCGGCGCGGGGATCGTGGCGGACAGCGTACCGGAGAAGGAATACAGGGAGTGCATTCAGAAGGCTGCGGCCGTCAGGAATGCCATTCAAATCGCACAGGAGGGTCTGGAAGGATGATACTTTTGATCGATAATTACGACAGCTTTTCTTATAATGTATACCAGCTGACAGCATCCGTGGATCCGGATATCCGAGTGATCCGGAATGATGAGATGACAGTGGAGGAGATCGCTGAACTGGCTCCCTCTCACATCATTCTGTCACCCGGCCCCGGCAGACCGGCGGATGCAGGCATCTGCGAGGATGTCATCCGAACCTTTCAGGGGAAGATTCCTGTTCTGGGCATCTGTCTGGGGCATCAGGCCATCTGTGAGGTGTTCGGTGCAAGGATCACTTATGCCGGGGAGCTGATGCACGGTAAACAGTCTGCCGCGGAGCTGGATACGGACAGCACGCTGTTTCAGGAAATGGGACGGGAGATGACTGTGGCAAGGTATCATTCCCTGGCGGCAGATCCTGTTACCATACCGGAGGATCTGATTGTCACTGCTGTGACCTGTGACGGGGAAATCATGGCGGTGGAGCATCGGAAATATCCCGTGTATGGGGTACAGTTCCATCCTGAGTCTGTTCTGACACCGGAAGGCAGGCGGATCATGGAGAACTTCCTGCAAAAAGACGGAAAAGCCGGTGGGAAAAACCGGAAAGGACTGCGCACAGAAAAGGCGGGCAGCAGGACAGAAAGAAGGACAGACAGCAGAGCAGACAGTATGACAGGAAAGGGGACGAAAAGCAGGACAGACGGAGGAACAGGAAGCAGAACAGCCAGTACAACAGATGCCGCAGGGTGTGAAAAACGGACAGAAAAGACAGGAGATTCCGCCGGACCGGATGATATCAGGACAAAGAGCGGGGATCATTCCGAAGTTAAGACAGTCTCTCGGAATCCTGACAGGCAAACAACGGTTTCTGACAAAAATCCGGATGGAAAAGCGGGAGAATCGGCAAAAAGGCTTTCCGGAAAGCCCAATGAGACAGGAGACGGAGATTCCGGGAGTCTGTTAAAAAATAGAAAGGGGAATGATGAAATGATCGGAGAGGCAATTATCAAACTATCGAAAAAGGAAGATATCGGCTATGAGATGGCCAAAGCCGTTATGAATGAAATTATGAACGGTGAGGCCACCGACATACAGAAAAGCGCATATCTGACGGAACTTTCCATGAAAGGGGAAACCATTGATGAGATCACGGGCTCTGCGGAAGAGATGCGGAATCATGCGCTGCCCGTAGAACACAATATGGATGTTTTGGAGATCGTAGGCACCGGCGGAGACGGTTCCAATTCCTTTAATATTTCCACCACGGCGGCATTGATCGTTTCCGCGGCAGGCGTTCCTGTGGCAAAGCACGGCAATCGTGCCGCCAGCTCCAGATCAGGGGCGGCGGACTGCCTGGAAGCGCTGGGGGTAAACATTGACCTGGAGCCGGAGAAGGCGGCCAGGCTGCTGAAAGAGACAGGAATCTGCTTCCTGTTTGCACAGAAATACCACACGGCCATGAAATATGTGGGTCCTGTCCGCAAGGAACTTGGCATCCGTACCATATTCAATATTCTGGGGCCTCTGACCAATCCTGCCAGAGCCAATATGCAGGTTATGGGCGTCTATGATGAGAATCTGCTGGAACCCATGGCGCATGTGCTTTCCAACCTTGGAGTCAGAAAGGGTATGGTGGTATACGGCCAGGAGAAGCTGGACGAAATATCAATCTGCGGGCCTACCAGGGTCATTGCCTTTCACCATGGCGAATACAGGAAATATATCATCACTCCCGAAGAGGCGGGCTTACGGCGGGGACATAAGGATGATCTTCTGGGCGGGACTCCGCAGGAAAATGCGGAAATTACCAGAGCAATCCTCACAGGAAAGGAGAGGGGCGCAAAGAGGGATGCGGCAGTGATCAACGCGGCGGCGGCCCTGTTTGTGGCAGGGAAAGCCATCGGCATGAAAGCGGCGGTAAAGCTGGCGGAAGAGACCATCGACAGCGGAAAGGCATTGCGGAAACTGGAGGAATTTGTGGAAGCTTCCAACAGGTAAGCGGCAGCTGTATGTGACCCTGTCGCGGCAATAAAGAGGAAAAAAGTGTTTCACACCGGCAGCTCACGCTCCGGCACATGGAAAACAGGTATGGAGGCAGGAAATGATATTAGATGAAATTGCGGCAAAGACAAGGGAGCGCGTGGAAGCGGAAAAGAGCAGGATCCCACTGGCGGAATTGAAGGCGCGGGCGGCGGAGCTGGACTGTGACACAGGCTTTCCATTTGAAAAGGCGTTGGCAGAGAAAGGAATGAGTTTTATCTGTGAAGTGAAGAAAGCCTCTCCCTCAAAGGGAGTTATCGCAGAGCATTTTCCTTATGTGGAGATCGGAAAGGAATATGAAAAAGCCGGTGCGGATGCCATGTCTGTTTTGACGGAGCCCTTTTATTTCCAGGGGAGCAATGAGTATCTCACCGCGATCAGCAGGGAGGTGTCCATTCCCCTTTTGCGAAAGGATTTCACGGTGGATGAATATATGCTTTACGAGGCCAAAAAAATCGGCGCTGACGCAGTGCTTCTGATCTGTTCCATTCTTTCTCCCATGCAGCTTTCCGAATATGCGGGAATTGCGCGGGAACTGGGATTGTCGGCGCTGGTGGAGGCCCACGATGCGGCGGAGATTGAGATGGCATTAATGGCAGATGCAAAAATGATCGGCGTGAATAACCGTAATCTGAAAGATTTTACGGTGGATATCGATAATTCCGTGCGCCTGCGGGAGCTGGTGCCGAGGGATATTCTGTTCGTGTCGGAGAGCGGCATGAAGACCAGGGCGGACATTGGAAGACTGGAGGAGAATGGCACCAATGCGGTGCTGATCGGGGAGACCTTCATGCGAAGTCCTGATAAGGCAGAGGTTTTGAGACAATTGAGAGGAACCGTATGAGAAAATGTCCGGATATCATATGGAAGAATGCTTTGGTAAGTCATTAAAGTGTTTTACCAGGGCTTTATCCGGCCGGGACAAAAATCTTTTTGACAGATCAGGCGCCGGGAGATTTCGGGAATCTATGTATTTGACAGGGAGGGAGAGTATGGCAGTTAAGATCAAAATATGCGGTCTGTTCCGCGAAGAGGACATTGCGTATGCCAATCAGGTCATGCCGGATTATATCGGTTTTGTGTTCTGGGAGCACAGTCGCAGATACGTAAGCCATGAACAGGCGGCAGCGCTGCGCAGACTGCTGAAACCGGAAATTCGGGCGGTGGGGGTGTTCGTGGACGCGCCGTCGGAGGAAATGATCTCCCTGCTTCGGGAAGGCGTGATCGATATGGCGCAGCTTCACGGAAATGAGACGGAGGAGGAAATCCGGTATCTGCAGGCGGTGACGGGAAAGCCGGTCATAAAGGCGGTCAGGGTCAAAAGCCGCCGTGACGTGGAAGCATGGCTGGATTCTTCGGCGGATCATCTGCTGTTTGACAGCGGCATGGGAAGCGGCGTTGCTTTTGACTGGGGGCTGCTGACAGGTATTCACCGGGATTTCTTTCTGGCAGGAGGATTAAATCCGGATAATCTGAAGCAGGCAGTAGAGACAGTCAATCCCTATGCCGTGGACCTGAGTTCCGGAGTGGAGACGGACGGAATCAAGGACAGATGCAAAATGCAGGAGGCAGTGAGACTGGTGAGACGGTGACCAAATCGGGGCGCAGCAGGCCGCGAAGTGGGGCGTGCAGACCGGGGGAATGATTTTTCAAACACGCACTAAGTGATGCAGGATAGAAAAGGAGAGTATCAACATGAGCAAAGGACGTTACGGAATACACGGAGGACAGTATATTTCCGAGACATTGATGAACGAACTGATCCATCTGGAGGAATGTTATGAGCATTATAAAAATGACCCGCAGTTTCAGGAGGAATTGAACACACTGCTGAACGAGTATGCGGGAAGGCCGTCCCTGCTGTATTATGCGGAGAAGATGACAAAGGATCTGGGAGGCGCCAGGCTCTATTTGAA
>JAIEKC010000389.1:0-4036 GCA_029064505.1 Acetatifactor sp. | reverse complement strand
ACATTTATGCCCATTATGGTGGTTCTGGTGGTGATCGGATATATTATCTTCTTTGTGGGAAGAGTTTTCTGGTACTTCCTGTGTGCGGCGATCTATCTGGTGTTCGCTCTGATCATTGCCTCTGTTATGAAGAAGCGGCAGCCTGCAGGAGCGCTGTTCCGTATAGCGGTGTATTCCAAAGTGCTGATGTTTGTGGTGGCAACACTTCTCAGTGTGGTTCCTGTTGTGGGCTTTTCGGTGCCCTTTATGCTGAGGATTGTTATTACGATAGGATTTATGGGCTTTGCGATCGCGAAGCTGCCCGATCATCATTGATGATCCTGTAACGATTCAGAACCAGCTTCGAAAACACTGTGTGTTTTTTCGATATTTGGCTTTTGCCAAATAAATTTTCCTGGTTCTGAGCAGTTACAAATAATGATGTGATCCCTTATGTGTCAGATTCAGATTGCGCTGCAGGAGCCGGCCTATGAAGATTACAGATCTGCGTATACAAAATTTCAAATCCATCCACGACATGTACATTCCCGATATTGAAAATGCCCTGATCCTGGTGGGACAGAACAATACCGGGAAGACTACCGTGCTGGATGCCATCCGCGCAGTGGGCGGCGGATATGCGATCACTCCTGAGGATTTCGGGGAGGCGGGAGCCAAGATCCGGATCCGTGTCACACTTTCCTTTACGGAGGAGGACATGGAGCAGCTGCGGCAGGGCGGCGTGGTCAGCCAGTACCGGAAAAAGGAAGCATGGCTGCAGGATTTCTGCCGAAAGCTACCGTCTTTCTCGGAGGGCTCCCTCGCTTTTACCATGACTGTCAACAGAGACGGCCGTATCCGTTACATGGACGGTGTCAACAAGCACAATCCCTACATACAGGAAGTCTTTCCCAAGATATACCATGTGGATACGGAACGCCGTCTGGAGCAGCTTCAGAGCGATCTGCTGCTCTTGCAGGAGCATGAGATCCTGAAACGGATGCGCTCAGGCTGCTGTATGTTCGATCAGGCGAAGAAGTGCAATTACTGCTTCCACTGCATCGGCCTGATCGAACAGAAGAATCCTGCACAGCTGGATGTCTTTGAGACCTCCAAGCTGTTGGACTATAAGCTTTATCAGCTGAATCTGGACAATTTTGCCCGCATGGTCAACGACTGTTTCCATAAGAACGGAGGCCGTGAGAGCATCCATTATTATATGAACCGGGATGTGGAGAAGATCCTGCAGGTGTCCACGGAGATCTGCCATCCCGCCCAGAATGTGCCTCACTCCATCTCCCGGATGGGCAAGGGAATGCGCTCCATCTATCTGTTTTCCCTTCTGGAGGCGTATACGCAGATCCAGGAAAATCTCTCCAGTATCATCATGATCGAGGATCCGGAGATTTTCCTGCACCCCAGTCTGCAGAAGGTATGCGGCACGATCCTGTACCGCCTGTCGGCCAAGAATCAGGTCATTTTCACCACCCATTCCCCCAATCTGCTGCCCAATTTCAACAGCAGACAGATCCGCCAGGTCATACTGCGCAGGGACGGTTCCTGCGATATCCGGAAGAAGACGGATATCAGCGCGATCCTGGACGACCTGGGCTATACCGCGGGGGATCTGATGAATGTGAACTTTGTATTCATAGTGGAGGGAAAGCAGGACAAATCCCGCCTGCCCCTTCTGCTGGGCAAGTATTACGCGGAGACCACCGACAGCCAGGGAAATCTTTCCCGCATTGCCATCATCACCACCAACAGCTGTACCAACATCAAGACCTATGCCAATCTGAAATACATGAACCAGATCTATCTGCGGGATCAGTTCCTCATGGTCCGTGACAGCGACGGCAAGGATCCGGAGGAACTGGGAAGGCAGCTCTGCCGTTATTATGAAGAGCGGAACCGGGAGGATATGGATAAGCTGCCCCGGGTGCGCCCGGAGAACGTGCTGATACTGAAATACTATTCCTTTGAGAATTATTTCCTGAACCCCAAAGTTATGGCGCAGCTTGGTGTCGTGGAGTCGGAGGAGGCTTTCTATGAGACGCTTCTGGAGAAGTGGAAGGAATATCTCCACCGCCTGAAAAGCGGCCGCCATCTGACGGAGATTCTGGGGCATGAGCTGGAGAGTGTGGAGGACGTCAGACAGCATATGGAGGAGATCCGCATTTACCTGCGGGGACATAATCTGTTTGATATTTTCTACGGGAAATACAGGGAGCAGGAGAGGGAGCTTCTGGAGCGGTATATCGATCTGGCTCCCAGGGAGGACTTCCAGGATATCTTCACGGCGCTGGAACGATTCCCGTACTTTGAGAGCAGGAAGGCATGATATGATATATTTTATTGCGGACACGCATTTTTCGGAAGAAAATATTATGAGATATGAGAACAGGCCCTTTGAGAGCGCCGCGGAGATGGATCGGGAGATCATAAGCCGATGGAACAGCGTCGTAGAGGAGGAAGACGAAGTATATGTCCTGGGCGACTTCGGTGCGGCAGGCCGGGAAGCGCTGATGCTGAGTCAGCTGAGGGGCGGGAAATTTCTGGTGAAGGGCAATCATGATATTCAGTCCAATCAGTATTACCGGGACGCGGGATTTGAGGAAGTGTATGATCATCCTGTTATTCTGAAGGAGTTCTGGATCTTATCCCATGAGCCGCTGTATGTAAACACGAATATGCCCTATGCGAATCTGTTCGGACATGTGCACAATTCCCCGATCATAAAGACTTTCAGCAAACAGCATTATTGTGTGTCAGTTGAAAGGATAGATTTCACGCCGGTTTCTTTTGATGAAATTGTTCGAAGGATACAGCAGGAGGAAGGAGAAACGAATGGATAAATTCTATTTTGAGGTACCCGATATTGGCAGAAAAGAGGCTGCGATCGATTATATCAATGAATTTCATGAATATGGATCGGATATAAACGGCAGCGGCGGATTACATAAATTTCTGGATGATTATGAGGGGTGGCTGGCTAAGCTGGAAAAAGAATCTCACAGGATACCGGACGAGAACAGAGTACCTTCAAGAACATATTTCCTTGTCAGAAGCGGCGATGAACGCATTGTTGGGATGATAAACATCAGACTGGCGTTAAATGAACAGTTAAAGAAGTTCGGCGGAAATATCGGTTTCAGTATCAGGCCGACTGAAAGAGGCAAAGGATACAACAAGATCAATCTGTATCTGGGCTTAAAGATCTGCCAAAAATATGGGATAACTACGGTTCTGATGGATGCTGATGCAGACAATCCGGCCTCCTGGAGAACGATGGAGGCTCTTGGAGGTAAAAGGATCAGAGAATTTTATGATGAGGAAAATGCTCACTGTATGGTAAGGGACTATGAAATTGAGGTTAATGAGAGCCTTGATACTTTTTCCTGCGTTTATGAGTCTGTGGTTGAATATAAGTAAACGTTTCTGCTTAGGAACTGTTCAGAAATCAGGCGGAAACGCATTCTGCGCCAAATGAAAAGCTATTTCTTAACAGCTCCTAAGCAGAAGCAGGCTGTGGAATTATAGGGCGTTAAGAATCATATCACAGGAGGGGAAATTGATGAACAGCGACAAAAAACAAAACAGACACTCTGTAGCTATGAAAAGGAGAGCTGTTGGTCTGGCAGGTATCTTAATTGTTGTGGTATTAACTTCCTGCAGCAATGAACCGAAAGCTCCAGAGGGGGGCGTACAGAATGTGCAGACAGGACAGGAAGCTGCCGGGATTGAGCAGGAAACCGAAATCATGGCAGATGATCTGCCCGGACAACAGGGGGAAGTGAGCCGGACGGAGAACGCGGCAATAGAAAGTCATAATTATGAGGGCGAATATAATAGTTATGATATAGACGAGCCGGCGCTGGAAATAAAGAAAGAGGAGGATGGAACTTATCGGGTTCTGATAGATTTGTTCCGGTTGTACTCGTTAGACGATGGTATCGGAAAGGAAACAGAAGGCGGATTAGAGTTTGCGGCAACAGGTCCTGGCGGAAATGATGTCAGCGGAGTGATCCAACTGGATGAAGATATCGCAACCGTAACC
>JAIEKC010000388.1:0-1171 GCA_029064505.1 Acetatifactor sp. | reverse complement strand
ATGGTGCTGAATAAAGTGAACAAAAGTCTGGTGACCATGGTGCAGGAGCTGGGGGTCAAGGCGGTAGGCATCAGCGGTAAGGACGGCGGGCTGCTCCAGGTGGAGAAGAAATATGCCGACGGGCAGGACATCGGCTATGTGGGTGAGATCACTGGTGTGAATCCCAAGGTGCTCTATGATCTTCTGGAAAAGGACTTCCTCCCCATTGTGGCGCCCATCGGGCTGGATGAAGATTTCCGGACCTATAATATCAATGCGGATGATGCGGCCTGTGCCATTGCCAAAGCTGTCTCTGCGGAGAAGCTTGCGTTCCTGACGGATATAGAGGGACTTTACCGGGATATCAACGACAAGAGCTCCTTTATCTCCAGGATCACCGCCTCCGAGGCGGAAAAGCTGATCGACAGCGGCATTATCGGGGGCGGTATGCTGCCGAAGCTGAATAACTGTACATCCGCCATCCGAAACGGCGTCAGCAGGGTACATATTCTGGATGGCCGTGTGCCCCACTGTCTGCTGCTGGAAATCTTCACAAATGAAGGAATCGGTACCGCGCTTATTTCCGATGAGGATAATCTGGCAAAGGGAGTCAGACGGGATAAGTTCTGCAGGGAAAACTGAAAAAAGGAAAATATTCCGTCACGGGATCTGCGGCTGTGCGCTGTAAAATCATAAATCGTTTGTCATAAGCCCGGTCAGGTATCAGGAGAGGTGTCAGGCATCCTGCCGGGCGGCGCGGAAAAGAGGAAATCATGAATATGAAAGAATATATTGAGCAGGCGGAGGAAGCGCTGCTCCACACTTATAACCGGTATCAGATCGTTTTGGACCGGGGCGAGGGAGTGTATCTCTACGATATTGAGGGAAAGAAATATCTGGACTTTTGTGCAGGTATCGCAGTGTTCGCTCTGGGGTATCATAATGAGGAATATAACAATGCGCTGAAGGCCCAGATTGACAAACTGATCCATACTTCCAACTACTACTACAATGTGCCTGCCGTGGAGGCGGCAAAGAAGATCCGGAAGGCATCCGGTATGGACAGGGTGTTTTTCACCAATTCCGGTGCGGAGTCTAATGAGGGAGCTATCAAGACGGCGAGGAAATATGCCTTTTTGAAAGACGGAACCACAGACCACGAGATCATCGCCATGAATCATTCCTTTCACGG
>JAIEKC010000387.1:0-2708 GCA_029064505.1 Acetatifactor sp. | reverse complement strand
CTATAAGGGAGAGCTGGTCGTGAGAGGGGAAGCTGTCATCACTTATTCGGATTTCGAGAAGGTGAATGCGGAAATCGGGGATGCGGAAGCGAAATACAAGAATCCCCGAAATCTCTGCAGCGGATCCGTCCGCCAGCTGAATAATGAGATCACCGCAAAGCGCAATGTCCGTTTTTATGCGTATTCGCTTATCAGTGCGGGAGATGGGGATTTCCGGAATTCTCAGGAGGAGCAGTTCGGATTCCTGCAGGAACAGGGATTTGAGGTGGTGGAACACTACATGGTGACAGAAGAGAATATTCTGGATACGGTTGCGCTCTTTGAAGAGAAGATTGAGAGTTATGATATACCTTCCGACGGGCTGGTACTCACTTATGAGGATATCGCTTACGGACGGTCACTGGGCAGAACGGCAAAATTTCCCAGACATTCCATCGCTTTCAAATGGGCGGATGAATTGCAGGAGACTACGCTGAAAGAGATCGAGTGGAGCGCCAGCAGGACCGGGCTGATCAACCCCGTGGCCATCTTTGAACCGGTGGAGCTGGAGGGCACTACCGTCAGCCGGGCTTCCGTGCATAATATCAGCATTGTCAAAAGCCTGCGGCTGGGAGTCGGTGACAGGATCACGGTGTATAAGGCCAATATGATCATTCCGCAGATCGCGGAGAACCTGACGCAGAGTGATACGCTGGAAATTCCCGACACCTGTCCCGTCTGCGGCGGCAGGACGGAGATCCGGGCCGTAAATGAGGTGCAGTCCCTGTATTGTACCAATGAGAACTGCGCCGCGAAACGGATCAAATCCTTTACACTCTTTGTCAGCAGGGATGCCATGAATATCGACGGCCTCTCCGAGGCCACGCTGGAGAAGCTGATCGACAGAGGATTTGTGAAAGAATTTGCGGATCTGTTCCATTTAGAGCAGTATCGGGAGGAAATCGCAGGAATGGAAGGGTTCGGGGAAAAATCCTGCCAAAATCTCCTGAACAGTATAGAGCAGGCGAGAAATACGACTCTTCCCCGGGTGGTGTACGGATTGGGGATAGCCAATATCGGAGTGGCTAATGCCAAGATGCTGTGCCGCTTTTTCGATCATGATCTGGAACGAATGCGGAACGCTGATGTGGAGATTTTGAGCGCCATTGACGGAGTGGGAGAAGTCATCGCATCGGCCTTTGCGGAATATATGAGAGATGAGGGGAACTGTGCCCGGATGGACCGTCTGATGGCGGAACTTCATGTGGAGATCCCTCAGGTGGAAGAAGGCAGCTGGACACTGGCAGGCCTGAACTTTGTCATCACCGGAAGTCTGGTTCACTTTGCCGGGAGGAACGATCTGAAGGAGATCATTGAGCAGAAGGGCGGAAAGGTGACGGGGAGCGTCACAGGTAAGACCACCTGCCTGATCAATAATGATATTACTTCTGCCTCCTCGAAAAATAAGAAGGCCAAGGAACTGGGAGTGCCGATCTTATCCGAGGAGGAGTTTCTGGCGCAGTATGAGATACCGTATGAGTCGTAGAAGGTTTCTTCTCCTGATGGAAATATCACCGGACATTGCATTTCACGAAAGGCGGGCAAAGGTTTTGGCAGTCTTGCCTGCGGAGTGGAACTGCGTTTCAGGACGATTCAGGCCGCTCAGAGATCATGGCGCGCCAGGTTGAGTAAAGTAATGAAGAGAAGCCAAAGTGCTTCGGAATGGAGAAAAACATGCCGATCAAAACACAGAGCGATCTGCCTGCAAAGGAGATACTGGAAAACGAAAATATATTTGTGATGGATGAATTGCGTGCCATGCATCAGGATATCCGTCCCCTGCAGGTGCTGATCTTAAACAATATGCCTGTGAAGCAGGACACGGAGCTGCAGCTTCTTCGGGTGCTTTCCAACACGCCGCTTCAGGTGGATGTAACCTTTATGAATACGAAGACACATGTGTCCTTAAATACTTCCGCAAATCATTTAAATAAATTTTATACCACGCTGGATGAGGTCAGAGACCGGAAATTTGACGGAATGATAGTCACAGGTGCGCCGGTGGAAGACATTTCCTTTGAGGAGGTGGATTACTGGCAGGAGACCTGTGAGATCCTGGACTGGGCGGAGACTCATGTGACGTCCACTTTACATATCTGTTGGGCGGCGCAGGCAGGCTTTTACCATTATTATGGTATCAATAAGAGATTGCTGCCGGCGAAACTGTTCGGTGTCTATGAGCATAAGGTATCCAATCGCAGGATACCTTTGGTGCGCGGTTTTGACGACATTTTTGCGGCTCCCCACAGCCGCCATACGGAGACTCCCGCAGATGCCATTCATGCCTGCAAAGAGCTGACTGTTCTGGCAGAATCGCCGGTGGCGGGAGTGTTCCTTGCGATTGCGGAGGATGGGAAGAAGATATTTGTAACGGGCCACCCTGAATATGACAGATACACTTTGAACAATGAGTATCACCGTGACCTGGACAAGGGATTACCCATTCAGATCCCGTACAACTATTATCCAGACGATGATCCGGAGAAACGGCCTCTGCTGCAATGGAGGGGGCATAGCAATAGCCTTTACAGTAACTGGCTGAATTATTATGTATACCAGATGACTCCCTATGAGTTGTAACATAACATGTGTTACGTACTTGGAAGGTTCGGTAAACTCAAGGGGTTCCACAAGATACCACGGCTTAAGCGAGTGGTAAAGCTCTGAAA
>JAIEKC010000386.1:0-1771 GCA_029064505.1 Acetatifactor sp. | reverse complement strand
GTATTAAATATATAATTGTCCAACGCGATATCTATAATTGCTGTACCTATTGATACTGCATCAGCAATTTTCACTTCTTCATGAAAGCAGACCATTGGATTTCCGGACAGCAGCTGTGCTCCGATAATACCGCTGATAATCAATATATATCCTTTCATTTCTATTTCCTCACACCAACTATAGTGTATGTTCCATTATTATTTCCATTTGAGTCTTGTCCATTTTGCAATAAAATGAAATCCACATCTACAGCTGTTATATTATTATCATCCATAATGTTATATACAACTTCTTTTTCTATTCTGGATACCCAAGTCATATCCATACTCTTTAAAATTTCTTACCATACCTTCTCCTTTCGCCCTTTAATCCAAAACAATCATTCTATGATAAGGTTCCTTTTCCCGCAGTCCGTAAGCATCCGTTCCCCGCCTTATGCCATCCAGTATTTTCTCCAACAGGCGGAACGCTTCTACTGTACTGCCCATTTCACGTTTATCACGCCCCGTCTTTCTCGCAATATAATCCGTCAGGATCTCGTAGTTTACCGCCTCTTTGTTCTGGAGCAGGAACCAGGCAAAGCAGATATCCTTTTCCTCTGCCTTGTCACACTCCAGAACCTTCCTGGCAAAGAAATCCGTGACCTCTTTGGACAGTGTAATCCGTCCCGCTGCCGACCAGGTGGCATGAGCCGGATTGACCGTGTCATATTCTGTCTGCATATCATAGAAGTCCTTATATTCCGTGCGCAGCTTTGCACCTTCCCTGAGCTTGAATCTGCAGATCTCTATCTCATTCTGCTCCCGCTCAAGCCGCTCATCCAAAGCGAATTCCGTCGTATATCTGGTATAATCCGCCAGTTCTTTCTTCTTCACCAAACGGAATTTCAGGCAGGTCTCCTTCTCTGTGGGAGCATATTCCACACCCTCTTCCTCTGTCAGCAGGAAGAGAAATCCCTGGCATTTCACGATCCCCGGAGCTATATAGAGAATATGCTCATCCACCCGTATCCCGCAGCCTGAGATGATGCCGTCAGGATACTCCATGTACTGCAGCCAAAGGGCGGAATAGGAATAATCCCTGAGCGCCCACAATAATTCCTTTTTCAGAATCCTTCCGCATTCAAATGCAGGATAAATATGTTCCATATCCGTGTCCCCATCCTTTCCACGCTATCGCCGCTCTGCCGCTCACATCTCCCGTCATGCCGGCACAGCCGGCACAAACAGTCAATGAATGTAAATCCGTGCACACTTATTTCATGCCGTCAAAGAAGTTCTGTACCCAGCCTTCATGCTCAAAGGGATAAAACTGCTCCTCCCCCATATACAGCCGGTCTTCTTTCCTGCAGACTGGCACGATCACATATCCCCAGTCCCTGTAGCGCTTCCATGCGAAAAAGCGTATCTCCTGATTAACGATATCATCCGTCTCCTTCTGCAGGATATTTGTCCCATGAACCTTTTGGATATCCTCATAAGTGACTTCCATGAAACGCTCCTGTTCACAATCTAAATAGAAATGATACCGCACCTTCCCGTCCGTATCCTTTAACTCCAGTTGAAGCGTCACATCCTCCAGATTTCGGGAAACATACCTGGTTTCCTGGTCCCGCAGGAAACCGTTCACAAGTTCCACTTCCCTGCCATTATGAGTATAGGCGCTTACCGTATAGGGAAGGACCGGCTTGTCTGAGTGCAGCTCAATCTGCGCATAACCCAGTCTTTTATCTCTCATAAACTTTAAAGCACCGTCCACACAACTCATTTTC
>JAIEKC010000385.1:0-6326 GCA_029064505.1 Acetatifactor sp. | reverse complement strand
AATTAAGCTTGTCAAGCTCGATCTCGATCACACTGTCAATCTCGATCAGTATATAAAGTATCTCCAGTTTGATGCTGCTCGACGTGCCTGATCCCTGTTTCGCCTTGCCGCCCGTGATACCCTTGTTCTTTCCCCTGACCACGATCCGCATTGGTTTAAATGCTGTCGCACCTGTTTCATTTACGGTATACTGTATGGATCCCCGTAAGGTGACTGTCACTGACGATATATCATCTGACAAAATGAACAGATCACTGTCCATCGTCCTAAATGGAATCTCCATCTCCATACTGGAAAAATGTCCCAGCGTCGGATCGTCTACCTCGCCCAGAATACCGGGACCACTCAGAGTCTCTGTAAGTGACCCGAAATCAGGCAGTGTCACCTCTTCCGAAATACCGATCAGTCTTGTCCCATCCTTGTATACATTAAACGAGTTTATTTTCGATGGAATATTATACATTACGCTTCACCTCCACTTAAGGCTGCCTCTAACAGCGTTGGATCAAATTCCAGTATATTCAGAATGTCCTCGGCTGGCGTATACGGCGCCAGATACTGCCTGAACTGGATTTTTCCGTCCAGAATCTGCGATAACGGATTGTCATCTTTGCTGTATATGATTTTTGCCCCCGCACATTTACCCTGTGCCACATAGGAATTTCCCCGAATATTCTCTTCGTCACATAGACCTTCGATCAGCCGCGTGTCAGCCAGTTTGTCCACTTTCTTGTAATAGTTTACTATGAAACTATTTCCCCACCAGCTGAAAAACCGACGGCAATAAAACCATCGGTCTTTCGGATCCTTTGTCCCCGGATATGCTGCACTGTTATTCCCCCACGTTTTAAACCCATTCAGATTAACAGCTGTAACAACTCCGAAACTGTTCACTGTGTTTCCCTGAACCTGATCAAGAACAATCTCACTGTTGTTCTCATCATCCAGACAAAGCCCCGTAATCGGCAGCTCCTTATTGCTTGTATTGGTCGGTACATCATCATTGCCGATATCTGTATGTGCAATCAAAGCGGAATATATCGCACTGTAGTAAAATACCTCTTCCCCTATTTTTACTTTTGGCCACACTGGCTCCAGATGTTCGCTCGCAAAACCAGATCTGTTTTTTACATCACCCACATCCAGATGTCTTGTTGCGCCCTCCGGCGTACTGTCCAGGTCAGCTATGCACTCGCAGGTAAACACTCCGTTGATTTTCAGACATTTTGATACCATAACAGCCGGATCCTTTGAATAACCGGGCGAAGTGATCAGTCCCGGCACCATACCTGTTGACGGAAACACCTGACGTATGAGCTCAAGTCCGCTCTCCTTGCCCGTGGCGACATCATAACCGCCTATAATGTCACTTATGGTAACTTTTGACGGATCAATCCTGTCGCAAGAAACACTCAATTGTGCCGCACTGCTGCCGTGGCCATTTTCAAGCAACGTTATAGATGCATATCCATCACTGTTAAATCCCACGATATAATCTTCGTCAACTTTCAGGTCTGTCTCTCCTGCTGCCACTTTAAGCGTATCAAGCAGGATTCCCTCGATCTTTACAACAGCCTGCATGGCTGCCACCTCACACGTCTTTTTTTCCACCGCACTCTTGTGTTTTTCGGGATCAAGAACATTGATCAAGGCCATCGGGGTCACTGCAAATTTTAAGAATGTGGCATTTATACTTTGATTCAGGTTATAATCTTTCAGATTGCTGGAATAACCGACTGCCGCTGATGCTTCCTCAAAACTCCGCACAAGCTTTACTACATTTGTAGCATTATAAGGATCATCTGCCAGATTCACCGGGGAAATACCTACAACCACCTGGAATGCAGATGCCCCATGTGCCGGAGCCGGAAGGCTGGTAGGTCTTTCCTCTATCCGTACTCCATGGTTATATTCTATTTCTTTATATGCCATTTCACTTTTCTCCTCTCTGATCTCCTACACAGGCTTTTTTATACAAGACCTCCAACGCACTGCCTTTCCTTGCCAGCTCGGCATTCGCCTGTGCCAATCTTGTGACAGGTACAATAAGCGAATTAAAAAACGGCTTTTCTACAATTCTCTGGGCAAGAACTGCAGGCAGACCGTTATTAAAAACAGTATATTGTTTCACATCAGGAATATCCGGTCCAATATATACAACCGGCTCCTGCGTTTTTTCCTTTCTTGCCATCTTCTTTGTATCACTCATGAATATTCATCCTCCCTTCTCATTGCTGCAATCTCAAAAGCCAGGTTCATACCCCCAAAGTAAAAAGGGTAACTCTCTTCATCCTGTATAGCCCACGAAACAGGATATTGGATTGTATACTTCCCGTTGAGTACCGGATTTTTTCCGAACCGCTCATACAATTTTGCTATGATATTTAAGACATCCTTATGCCCCTGCTTATCATAATCCGGTTCGTATATACCTATGATCAGATAGATATTGACTGTCTGTGCACTGTCCTCATCCTTTATCTCTCCATCTTCAATGCGGACTATTATGTACGGATACGGATCCGGGGCTGTCAGCTGGTCTGCCAGCCCGTTCTCCAATGCTTCCACCGGAATATCGCCCTGCATCAACGGTTCAGGCATTGGCAGGTTCTGCAGAAATATATTGATCTTGCTGGAATTTCCCTGCGGATCCTTTAATCGAAAATCCTTCAAGACTTTCTCGAATTCCGCTGCCAGATCATCCTGTAAAAAGGCTGCTACCATCTTCTATCTCCTATATCTCTCCTTTTAAGGCACGTAAAACATGCCTGTTTACAGCATCTTTTAAATCAGACTGAATATACGGCTCCACTATCCCATATACACGTTTTTCGTCTCCGATCATTTCCGGTATGGACGCACCCATCTTTTCAGAAATCTCGCCTTTCTGACCTCTTTTCATACCTGCATTCCTCTGAAAAACTCCCTTATGCCCACTCTCCATCTTGGCGATGAACCATTTCAATTTTGCTTTCGTGGTAGTTTTAAACCTGGATCTGCTTTTTAACACTTTTGCCGCTGCACCCACTCCGCCTTTCCCCTTCTGGACACGGTGCATAGTGGGGTTGTAGTACACGCCTTCTCCAAGCGTTCCATCGCGGAAAGAAAACTTTCCCAAAGGTATTTTCTTTCCTTTTGCATGGATAACCGCAACGGGGTTCCCGTTTGTTGCACGCCTTATATTCATTACCCTGTTGAATCCCACAGCCTTAACTGCATACGTTTTCTGCGCTTCTTTTGCAAGTCTTGACCTTGCTTCCCTTGCAGTGTCATTGATAGCCAGTTTCAGCACTTTCGGTGCCTTCTCTTTCATGGCACCAAGCTGTCTCTCTACTTGATCAAGATTTATTGCCTCAATTGTAACACTCAACTCTTATTCGCCTCCAGATGCAAAGAATATACGCCCCCTTCATTCAGACTGTCAGTAATGATAAAGGTTGCCCCATCAATCTTGACCGGTTTTCCCACCCCCGGAAGAGGTCCGAAATCCACGGCACTGACATATACGAGTGTCTGCTTTTTATACACACCGTCCATGTGGCTTTTCATCCGTTTTTCACGCTCTGTAAGCTCGTTATCATCAATCATGATCAGCATCGGCTTACCATTTACAACGTGTTCTTCCCCAAACTCTGCCGGATTAAGGAACACCTTTTTTACGTCCTGCCGCAGAAGCTCCTTAAATGTCATTTTCTTATACATTCGATTTCTTCCCCTTTCCGTCAGGCTCCGGCTGTGCCCCCCTTCTTTTTCTGGACGGCGGCTTTCCAACCAGATCCTGATCTGATCCCGCCGAAGGGCAGGCAATTCCCGCACGTCCTGCAGGGGCTGTCGCAGGCTTTGCTTTCACCGCCCGCTCTTTCTCTTCCTTGTCTTCGTTCCATACCGCCGCCCCATTGACTATCCACGCCTCTACAAGCCCCGGGTCATACGTTGGCAGCTCATCCCCCGGCTTGTAGTCACGGTTATTCAGCAATACCGACGATATCGCTATAAGATGTTTCATCAGCCTGCAATCTTCACAAAAATGACAGCGTCACCTGCGGCTGCTGCCTGTACCGCATACCCTGCAATGACTGTACCGTCCCCTTCCGTGTCCGTAATACCATTTCCGTCAAAATATACATCAGTTCCCATATCAATGGCTCCCGATGCCGTCTTGGGCATCTCAAAGACGCCTGCAACATGAATGGATCCCGTTTCTCCCGGCAGGATATCCGTCCCGGCAACGCCAATATGGTTGCCAAATATAATCACCGTGTTTGCCTCAATAGTCTCCGTACCAGTATTCTTATAATCAAGAGTCTCCCCCCGCTGCCAATACTCAGCCTTACCCATGTCTTTATCCTCCTTCCTTATTCATCAGCCGGAATCGCTACACCCGGATTCATGGCAATGCCCCGGAAATCCCTGACCGCGATTCCCCAGTCAAGGTAAATATCCCAGACAAACCCTAACGTGCCTGGCACTTCCATACGTCTTACCGTCGGCGTCTCCTGTCCGTTCAGATAATCAACCTGGATTCCCCTTGCCCCACTGCCGAACATAAACCACGGACATACTCCGTCACCTGCAAGTGTATTAAGCACCGGAGTCTGTACTGTTTTTAACGGATAATTGTACAGCGGATTTATATCGTTATTGTTGCTCCCCACAATCTGAGCCGAATGGAAGATGACGGAAAGATCAAACTCATATCCAACCGGAACCACGATGATCTGCGGCGTGATATAGATCGCTTCCCCGAAATGATCTGTCTGCTTACCCATCTTTGTAATGATGGACTGGATCGATTCCTGCGAAGGTTTGGATCCCTTTTTCATGATGTTGTTATGCTTCTCACAGAAAAGCTGCAGACCATCGAATATCTTTGCATTTTTATACAGAACCGTATAAACCTGCTTGTCAATGGTTTTCTTGGCTGCAGTTGCATACAATCCAGGAACTTCGGTCAGAAAGCCAATATCATCATTGATGAATGCCTGGCGTGTCATGCTGAACTGCTTCCCGTAGGTGTCAAGCTTACGCTGCGGCAGCATCGCGGTTCTCGGCTTGTCCGTCTTGATCTCGCCATTCTCTGGTACCAGAAGGAAATCACCAACACCGCCAATCACATATTCATGATCCGCAGTCTGCTTAAAGTCCTTTAAACTTCCCTTGGTCGTAATCGCCTCAAATGTCGTAGGTACTGCATTGTAAAGCTGCACAATACTTTTCCTGATCGTGCTGTCAAGGATTGCCGGGAAAGCCGCAGAAGGATTGTAGAACTGGCGGCTCAGCTCGCCGTATAGATCATCGGAACTCATCCTCAAAAGGCTCCCTACATTCTGTCCTTCCCGTGACAGGCATTCGATCGACAGATCCCGGAGACTCATCGCCCTGAATTCATTGCTTCCCTCTGCCGGATTCTGAATCTGTATACCTGCCCTGAGAATCAGTGCATCCGTAGCACGCTGTCTGAAAGTGTCTCCTTCATCCCTTGTGACCTGTACACTTATCGGGGGATTGCCCTGCCTCATATTGTCAATGATCGCGCTGCGCACCTGTTCCAGACTGGAGCCATTGCGGATATGTTCCATCGGATCAATGTCAAAATCGCGGCAGAGTGACATGATCTCCGTCACGCGGTTGCGCTCCTCATCCGCTGCACCCCTCTGTGCCTCCGCTACTGCCATCGGTGTTTCCATCTGCTGAACCGTACTGGGCGGTACTGCTGCCGGTGGCGCAGCTGATGCTCCTGTACTTCCTGCAAGTCCCCTTTCCTGTGCATTGATTTCCGCATCCGCCTGCTCGATCTCACGCTGATAACTGTCAAATTCTGCCTGCTCTTCTACAGTCAGTGCCCTGTTTCCGTCTGCCCTGGCAGCATTTACAATCGTCTGCTGCTTTAATATTGCAGCTTCCTTCCTTTGTCTTGGTGTCATTTCCCTACCTCCTATTTTTTATTTCTGTTTATTTGAATTTGTGCTTCAAAACTTGTTAACGTTACTGGTGTCCGGGGCTCCCGATTATCATAGTCACGCCCGACTCCCACCGTAGCATCCGCAGGAACACTTACAATACTTATCTCATACGGCATCCATTGTCTTGCAACTTCGCAGGGGCCAGTGAATCGTCCGTCTGTCGATATCTTATCGGGCATCACTTCCTCAATAACGCCTATTGTATATCCTGTAGAAACCCCTTTAAGCGTTCCGCTCTTTACCTTTTGAAAAATGATTTCACTCTGATCATCCTCATCAAATTCAACTTCTGCCATTCCGCGGTGATTCTCTATCCAAGAACGGTTTATTTTCCCCAACACTTTATCGCGGTTGTGATTAAAG
>JAIEKC010000384.1:0-1886 GCA_029064505.1 Acetatifactor sp. | reverse complement strand
TCCATATACATACCCTTTTATTTCTGTCTGTAAAGCGACATTCCGCCAGACATCACTTCACATAATCATACCTTAAACATCCGTAAATTTCAACCCGATAATATAATGAATCAAGTAACAGGCTCAAAATACAGGTCACTGAACTGTTACAAATACAGGCACTGCAAAAAAGGCAGCGCTTCTGCAAAGCACTGCCCTTTTTCACACATATCCGATCACCATACACATGTACGGCATCTCCAATCACTTTATTCCATATAGGGAAAACACTAAATTAGTTTGTCTCCGGCTTTTCCACCCGGCTGATAGCCGATTTCTCCATAGGGATACGGCAGTTCTTGTTATTGCCGAACTCCACAATGACCATGCTGTCCTGAATATCGATCACAATGCCGTAAAAACCGGATGTGGTACACACACAGTCACCTACCTCCAGTGATGACAGCATAGCTGTCAGCCTCTTCTTCTCCTTGCTCTGGGGCCTCATAAAGAAAAACCACATTGCCGCAATCAATAGACCGTATACAAGCATCATACTCAGGAAACCCGCTGTTCCGCCTGCAGCAGCCGCGTCCGCCTCCGTTAATAAAATTCCCATATTTCCTCCATTCCGACGCCTTGCGCCTGTCTGTCATTCCAAAGAACTATGATACACAAAAATGTAATTTATGGCAAGCACTTTATACTTTTTTCACAGATCCCGCCGTTGCCGGACTGTTCCTCCCGGCTTCCGCAGGATCTCAGGATCTACCGAAAATCTGCCACTCATGATCAAGAAGCTCCGCCCATACTCTCCAGCTTCCGCCTCTTATATTCCATAAACCGTCCCTGATCCAGAGCATCCCTGATCTCTTCCATCATGGTATTGTAAAAATACAGATTATGGAGCACACACAGGCGCATCCCAAGCATTTCCTTTGCCTTCAGGAGATGTCGGATGTATGCCCTGGAATATCTCCTGCAGGCAGGACAGCCGCAGCCTTCCTCTATGGGACGGTCGTCCGTCTCGTACTTTGCATTGAAGAGATTGAGCTTTCCGTGATTGGTATATAAATGTCCGTGCCTGCCGTTTCTGGTGGGATAGACGCAGTCGAAGAAGTCCACTCCTCTCTCCACGCCCTCCAGAATATTGGCAGGAGTGCCCACCCCCATCAGATAAGTGGGCTTGTCCTTCGGCAGAAAAGGCACCACCTCATCCAGAATATGGTACATCTCCTCGTGGGTCTCACCCACCGCAAGTCCGCCCACCGCATAGCCATCCAGCTCCAGCTCCGAAATACGCTTCGCGTGCTCGATCCGGATATCTTCATAGACCGCTCCCTGATTGATACCGAAAAGCAGCTGGTCACGGTTGATGGTATCCTCCAGGCTGTTCAGTCTCGCCATCTCCCGCTTACAGCGTTCCAGCCATCTGGTGGTCCGCTCTACAGATGCCTTCACATAGTTCCGATCCGCCTTACTGGGCGCACATTCGTCAAACGCCATGGCTATGGTGGAGGCGAGATTGGACTGTATCTGCATGCTTTCCTCCGGCCCCATAAATATCTTACGCCCGTCTATATGAGAGCTAAAATAAACGCCTTCTTCTTTGATCCTGCGGAGCCCCGCCAGAGAAAAGACCTGGAATCCGCCCGAATCCGTCAAAATCGGTTTGTTCCACGACATAAATCTGTGGAGTCCGCCAAGCTGCTTTATCACCCGGTCACCCGGTCTCACATGAAGATGATAAGTGTTGGAAAGTTCCACCTGGGTCTTGATCTGCTCCAGATCCTCTGTGGATACGGCTCCCTTGATGGCCGCCACCGTTCCTACATTCATAAAAACCGGCGTCGGGATCACACCGTGCACTGTCACAAGCTCTGCCCGTTTGGCTCTGCCTTCCTGTT
>JAIEKC010000383.1:0-1886 GCA_029064505.1 Acetatifactor sp. | reverse complement strand
CGTATGTAAGAGCACTGTCCCCACAGAGCCGCAGATAAAAGAAAGCTGCTCATTGCTATAGGGTGAACCATTATCCAGCCTATTACGATAACGGAATAGTGTAGATAATGGCTGCAGCTACCGCAATAACCAGTTAGACTGGATCTGCGCAGAGCTGGGGATCGTGAAGATCCACTCAAAGCCATACCATCCACAGGGGAAGGCGAAATGTGAGCGCAGCCACCGGACCGAAAAAGACCGGTGGATGAACTGCACCGACTGGAACACTTTCCACAGCCTGGAAGATGTGAATGAGAGCTATCATCATTTCCTGGATACGGAGTATAACCGTACGCCCCACTCATCCATCAAAATGACGCCGAAGGAGAGGTACCTGAAAGATTTTGACATCCTTAAGTTTGTGGAAAAGTCCGTGGTGGAGGAAAGCTTCCTGCACCGGATAACAGGGAAAGTGACACCTACGGCAACCGTATCCCTTTTTAACGTCTCCTACGAGGTGCCGCAGCACTATATCGGCAGGACCATCTACCTGCGCTACCGTCCGGAGGACCTGTCGGAAATCTGTGTCTATGAGGGAGAGGGCGGAAAACGCCTGTGCACGGCAAAGCCTGTGAGGAAGCTTGACAACGCAAAGAGAAAGCGCCGCGCAAATATCAGCTACGGGGCGATGGACGGGGGTGGCAGGGATGTATAGGGCATACTGGGGGATGGAATGCAACCCCTTTGACAAGGAGATCCCGGAAAAGCAGTTTTATAAAAACAATGACTTTAACGAGATGACAAAGAGGCTGGAATACTTAAAAAACGTGAAAGGAATCGGGCTGTTCACAGGGTTGCCCGGCACGGGCAGGACCGCCTGCTGCAGGGCGTTTGTAAACGGGCTGAACCCAAGCCTGTATAAGGTGGCCTATCTACCCATGACTACCATCTCCGCAGGCGAGTTCTGCAGCGACCTGGCAAAGGGGCTGGGGTTAGAGCCGCACTACCGTAAGATCGACAACTTCCGGAACATACAGGAGCGTATCCGGGGCCTGTACCGGGAACAGAAGACCACGCTTGTGGTCGTGGCCGATGAGGCACAGTACTTAAGCCGCGCCATCCTGGCGGATCTGAAGCTGTTAATGAATTTTGAAATGGATTCGAGGAACTATGCGGTTCTGGTGCTGGCGGGGCAGCCGACATTAAACAATACACTCTCCATGCAGATCCATGAAGCCTTGCGGCAGAGGATTGTAGTGAATTATCAGATGCAGGGGCTGACTGTGCAGGAGGTGGCAGATTATGCGAAGGACCGGATGAAGCTGTGCGGCGTAAGGAGGGAGATTTTTGAGCCTGCAGCGCTGGAGGCTGCTTCCGGATGCTGCGGCGGGAGCATCCGCAGGCTGGGGACACTCTTGCACCGTGCCCTGATCATAGGCTGTGAGCAGAAACGGGATACGGCAGGGACGGAGACCATAATGGATGCGGCAAATGAAATCGATCTGATATAGGGGGGGAACAGTATATGAAAGAAAAGAGACATAAGAAAAAAGTTCTGGAAAAAAGAGAGAGGAGGTACATCCTGCGAGAGGCAAAGCTGCAGGGTCGGCGTGTCAGGAGACTGGAGGCGGAACTGTCCTGCCTGTGGAAATATATACGCTCCGAAGGCTTTCTGGAAGAAGCCGTGGAATATGTGGAAGAAAACGCGGACAGCATCGTTTTTGCTGAATAAAGGGAACTGAAAAAGTGCGGGAAGAATCCTGCACTTTTTCTTTCCGGCAGAGATGGGAAAAAGCAAAAACGGGTGATGCGGCTTCGCGGATGGCTCTGTCAATATGCGAAACAGACAATATAACGGTGATAACATTCTGCAACTATGCGGTGATGGTAAAGTGCAAATCAATACA
>JAIEKC010000382.1:0-1607 GCA_029064505.1 Acetatifactor sp. | reverse complement strand
CTATCAGATATCCCAACTCTATCTGCCCATCTGCAGGAACGGCTGTGTGGAGATTGAAACGGCGAAGGGCAGCAAAAAGATAGGCATTCACGAGATCCACATGGAGGAGGATGCGGGAAAGCTGATCCATGATGAGTGGGAGGATTGCACACTGGTGGATTATAACCGCTCCGGTGTTCCCCTCATTGAGATCGTGTCCGAACCGGATATGCGCAGTGTGGAAGAGGTCATCGCATACCTGGAGAAGCTGCGGCTGATCATTCAGTATCTGGGCGCCAGCGACTGCAAGCTGCAGGAGGGCTCCATGCGGGCGGATGTGAATCTGTCTGTCAGGGAGTCGGGTACGGAACCGTTCGGCACCCGTACCGAAATGAAAAACCTGAATTCCTTCCGCGCCATTGCCAGAGCCATCGAAGGCGAGAGAGCGCGGCAGATCGATCTGTTGGAGGAGGGAAAGACAGTGGTGCAGGAGACCAGACGATGGGATGATGCCAAGGAGACCTCCTACGCCATGCGTTCCAAGGAGGATGCCCAGGATTATCGATACTTTCCCGACCCTGATCTGGTGCCTGTGAGCATCAGCGATGCGTTTCTGGAGGAGATCAGGGCGAAGCAGCCGGAGTTCCGCACGGAAAAGATGAAGCGGTACAGGGCGGAATTCGACATTCCCGATTATGATATTGAGATCATTACCGGCTCCAAGCATATGGCGGATATCTTCGAGGCCACAGTGTCGCTGGGAGGGCAGCCCAAGAAGGTGTCCAACTGGCTTATGGGAGAAACCTTGCGGCTGCTGAAGGAAAAAGAACTGGATCCCGAGGATATCCGTTTTTCACCGGAGAATCTGGCAAAGCTTATCGCCCTGACGGAGAGCAGGGCGATCAATTCTACCGTGGCGAAGGAAATATTTGAGGTCATGTTTGAGGAAGATATGGACCCGGAGCGGTATGTGGAGGAAAAGGGTTTAAAGACCGTGACGGATGAAGGCGCTCTGCGAAAGACGGTGGAGGAGGTCATTGCGGCCAATGCCCAGTCGGTGGAGGACTACCGAAACGGCAAGGAGAAAGCCATCGGTTTCCTGGTGGGGCAGACCATGAAGGCCATGAAAGGTAAGGCGGATCCCGCCGGTGTGAACCGGCTGCTGAAGGAGCTGCTGAAATAAAATAGCGATCAGAAACAAAGGTCCTGCGGAAAATATGAAATCCGCAGGACTTTAGACGTGTATCTGAGAGCCTGGTACAACGTTTTTTTGATACTCATATACTATCAGACCCGTTTTTAACCAGTATATTTCCAGTTGAATGCTTTGGCTGTTAAATTATATTGTCTGATAAAATCAAGGATGCTTTGAGCCATTTCTGTTACGGATGTATAACTGTCTTTTTTCAAAAGTTTCCGGTTGATCATACCAAACCAGATCTCTATCTGGTTTACCCAGGAACTGTGCTTCGGTGTATATACGAAACGGATCCTGTGTTATTTAGCTACTGCATCAGATATTCCAGATACTGCAGCACGGTCTCTCTGCGGGAGGTGTTGCCGAATACGCCGAATACCACGTCGTCGCTCTGGAAGTGATAGCAGGTCCTGAATTCTTCACATTCGTC
>JAIEKC010000381.1:0-3921 GCA_029064505.1 Acetatifactor sp. | reverse complement strand
GCTGATAATGTTCCTCCAGCTGTCGCTCCTTTTCGGCATAATCCCGCCGAACCCTCTCCGCCTCTGCCTGCGCGTTTGCATATCCTTCCTCATAGCCCTGGAGCTTCGCCTGCTCCAGGATCTGTACCTTTTCTTCCTCGGCCTGCCGCTGCGCATCCTTCCTGATCCTGGCCGCCTCCACCTGAGCGTCCGTGATCTTAGCCTGCGCTTCCACCGCGGCCTGTTCCAGAATTTTCTGTGCTTCCTCCGACACCTGAGCGGAAGACATCACCGGATCGGGCTCTGTTCCCTGTACATCCTCCGGTATTTCTCCCTCGGGCCGAACCTCTATACGCTCCGCACTGAGACCCGCCACAAAGCCTCCCGCAGACGTCCCGTTTTTCTGCTTTGCCAACTCCGCCAGACGGCTCTCCGCCAGCACGTTCATATCAAGGACCCGGGTTTCCTCCTCAGTTGTCGCAACATACATCCGTTTTACCAGATTCCTAGACAACAATCTCGTCACCTCCGCCTCTGGAAATTACGATTTCTCCGGAATCCTCTAATTTACGGATAATATTCACAATCTTCTGCTGTGCTTCCTCGACATCCTTCATACGGACAGGTCCCATAAATTCCATGTCTTCCTTGATCATAACGGCAAGACGCTTGGAAAGATTGTTGAAGATCGTGTTCTGTACCTGCTCATTGGCACCCTTCAGCGCAATGCCCAGATCATTGTTATCCACATCACGCAGCACACGCTGGATCGCTCTGTCGTCCAAAAGAAGTACATCCTCGAATACAAACATCTTCTTTCTGATCTCGTCCGCCAACTCGGGCTCTTCGATTTCCAGAGTTTCCATGATATGACGCTCTGTACCGCGGTCTACCGTATTCAGGATCTCTACTACCGCGTCCACGCCGCCGATAATGGTGTAATCCTGATTTACCAGACTTGCCAGCTTGGATTCCAATACTTTCTCAACCTCCTTGATGACATCAGGACTGGTGCGATCCATAACTGCGATACGTCTTGCCACGTCAGCCTGCCTGTCAGGGGGCAGCGCAGAAATGATGAGCGCCGCCTGCCCGGGCGCCAGGTAAGACAGAATAAGCGCGATAGTCTGCGGATGTTCGTCCTGAATGAAATTGATAAGCTGGGACGCATCCGTCTTGCGCACGAATTCGAACGGCTTTACCTGCAGCGATGCGGTCAGCTTGCTGATGACATCCATCGCCTTCTCGGAGCCCAGAGCCTTCTCCAAAAGGTCTCTTGCATATGTAATACCGCCCTCCGCAATATACTGCTGGGCCAGACAGACTTCATAAAATTCATTGATGACATCCTCCTTGACCTGAGGAGTCACGCTTCTGGTATTTGCAATTTCAAGGGTCAGTTCTTCAATCTCTTCTTCCTTCAGATGCTTGAAGATACCGGCTGAGCGCTCCGGCCCCAGCGCGATCAAAAGGATCGCAGCCTTCTGTATCCCCTTAAGTCCTTCGTTTTTAGCCATACTGTATCCCTCATTTCCCTCTATATAAAGCTTAACCCCAATCCTCGTTCAGCCAGTTCCTCAACAGATTCGCTGCCGCATCGGGATTTTCGTCCACAAACTTCTCTATCATCTTGCGCGTCTCGGACTTGGTCTCCACATCAATATCCTCCACGGCATCAGGATTGGACTGCAGCATACTCTCCACAGAAAGATCCTCCTCCTCTGTCGCTTCCTGCTTGGACCTCATACTGCGCAGAACCACAAATGCCAGTAACGCCAGTATCAGCACGATCATGAAAATGCTGAGTATGTCTGTCGCCTCTACATTCAAGCCTTCCCTGTCAAAGAACACAGGCGTCTCATAAGCAATGATCGTGATCTTCTCCTGGGCAATACCGGTGGCATTGGCCGCCATGGCATAAAATTCAGGATCCACCTCCATGCGGATATCCGTGCCGTTGGCCGCCTTAAATTCCTCCCAGCTGGTACCGTCCAAAAGCCCCTGATCTCTGACCTGCTCCTCGTAGTACTCATGGTACGTGATCATGGCGATAGACATGGAAGAGTTCGCATAATCAATACCGCCTGCGGGAGACACCGAATTGCGGAAACGCTCGTTAGGCAGATATTTGTCGCTCACTTCAGTGGACGAATACTCACTGGAAGTGCCGTCAGGATTCACATATGTATTCAGGTTCCCGCCTTCACCGTTGGAATCCGTTCCGGGAACTCCCGCCACACCATTTGTGCCCTCCTGCTCATACTGATTATGTTCCGCCAGCATGCCCTGCGTCTGTCCGTCCGGGGCGTAATATTCCTTGACCGACTCCTCATAGCTGGAGTAATCCATCACCAGATGACTGGTGACCTCTATCATGTCATACTGCTTCGTACCGTACAGTACCCTCCGGACCTGATTGGACAGCATGGATTCCGCCTGATTCTGCAATTCCTGCAGGGAATTGGCAATACCCGCGGAGCCGTAATCATCTCCGCCGGAGAACAGGATATTGGCATCCTGATCCAGGATCGTAATATTGGCAGTTGTCGCATTTCCCAGAAGGGTCGCTGCCGCTCTGGCCATTGCCGCCGCCTGCGAGGATGACATGCTGCCATTCAGCGTCAGCTGGATATAGGCAGAGGATTCCATCTGATCGGACGATGCCATCAGAGTGCCGTCCTGTCTGGGAACATGCACATACGCCTGAATATCCCTCACCGGTTCCAGCGTGCCAAATGCCTGCCGCAGCTCCGCCTGCAGCCACAGGCCATATTGTTTCTCCTTATCCGAATTAGTGGTAGTCATACCACTGCTTACATAATCGCTATACTTAAGGCTGTCCGGCCGATAGCCCTGTGAAGCGATAGCGTAATTAGCCTGCGGTACCTGGCTCTGCTCCACTTCGATGGTCAGCAGATCCGCGGAATCCCTGTGGTTGATTCCCGCATCATCCAGAATCTTTATGATCTCCGCAGCCACCTTAGTATCGTCGTATGTACCGAATCTGGTATACTGCGGCCTTGTGAATGCATATATGATGATGGCAAAGGTAAAGATTGCAACTGCAGCGATCGCAATGATAATCGTCTTCTGCTTTGCCGTGAATTTATTCCACCATTCCAGTATTTTTGCCGGTATTTCTTTTAGCCTGTCAGCCATGACACTTCTCCCCTAGTCACTTTTTTAACAGATCAATCAGATCTGCATCTGCATGATCTCCTTATAGGCATCCAGGAGTTTATCCCTGATTGTCACTGTGTACTGCAATGCTGTGGAAGCTTTCTGCATGGCAATCATCAAATCATGAGTATTCTCTGTCTCACCCATTGCGAATTTGATCTTCTCATCCTCCGCATCCGACAGATATCCGTTGGTAGTCCTGATATTATCGATGGCGGTATTTAGAAACGATTCAAAAAGCGAACCTGTTGTTTTTTCTCTCTCTTCGGCAAGCGTCCCCGTCAATGAGGAAACAGAGGATGTTTTATCCAAACCCCTCAATCCTGAAATTCCTGTAACTGCTGATAAATCCATTATACCCTCCTAAAATAAATTTTGATATCCACCTTTTATCCTATGCTCAGCTGTTCAATTCCAGCCCCTGAAGCGCCATAGCCTTGCTGGCATTGAACGCCGTGGAATTAGCCTGATAAGCCCTGGTGGCATCGATCATATTTGTCATCTCCGTGATAATGTTGACATTGGGATACGTGACATAGCCGTTCTCATCCGCATCCGGATGGGAGGGATCATATGCCATGGTCATCTCTGTCTCATAATCCTCATAGACACCGCTCACCTTTACCCCTTTTCCGGTATAGCCATGGGAATAAGCCGCCTCGCCCAGCACACGGCTGAAGCTGGTCTGTCCGCCCTTCTCTTCGAAAGTCACGACCTTTCTGCGAAAAGGTGTACCGTCCGCCGTTCGGGTGGTGTTGGCAT
>JAIEKC010000380.1:0-2845 GCA_029064505.1 Acetatifactor sp. | reverse complement strand
TTGTTGGCAAGCAGTTCCAGAATCCTTGCATCCGATCCCTTCCCAACCGCCACCGTGGACAGCGTCACATTCTGCCCCTTATATCCCTCTATAATGTCATTGTAATTGCTGCTCTCCCCCTGTCCGTCCGTCAGAAGGATCACATGACGGATGCTGACATCGCATTCCGCCACTCCGCTCAGCGCCGCCCACAGCGCAGGTTTTATGGTGGTTCCGCCGCCCTCCGCAATGGTCTCGATCTGCGCCTTGATGGTTTCCTTGTCGGAAGCCTGAACAGGCTCCACCACCCAGCTGAAGGTATCGTCAAAAGTGACTACCCCCACATAATCCTCGCTGCGCATCTGATCCACAGCCGTCTCCGCGGCGGTGATCGCCAGATCCAGACTGGTAGCTCCAGTTCCCGTGCTCGCTCCCATACTTCCGGAATGATCGATCACCATGATCATAGCCGTTTTGGGGACTTCGTCCACGCCCCGCAGCTCCATATCCACCGGAAGCACCGTTTCCAGCACCGTCTCCCGGTAACCGCCCAGCGCATAACTGTCCTCGCCGCCCAGGCAGACAAGTCCGCATCCGTAATCCTTCACATAAGTCTCTATATTTTCCAGAAAACCCCCGGGCAGATCCGACAGGTACACATTCTCCAACAGAATACTTTTATATACCAGAAGCTCCTCCAGGGAATCCGGTGCGTTGATGGCGGACACCACACTATAATTGCTTCCCGCATTGCGGAGTACATTTTCATACTGGCTGCTGTCCTCCCTTAAACCGGACACCAGAAGAACCTTCGGCACGGCATCCACCACCGAGTAGGCATGATAGCTGTCATTCTCCTCACAGGTATCCCCGGCCGCAGCGACTCTGACCTCAAAGCTCTCCACACTTTCCCCTGTGACCTGCTGCTGAAACCGAAACTGATTCGTACCCCGGTTCAAATGCACATCATAGCCTTCCGTCTGAATACTGCCCATCCAGATCTGTATCTGGGCATCGGTCTCATAATTGCTCTCCACCGTCACGGTCATGGAATAGGAATCTCCCTGATACAGATAACTGGGCAGTTCCACATTTTCCACATAGGCGTCCTGCCCCTGCTCCGCCTCATAGACCAGGGCCAGAAGCTCCACCTGCCGCGCCGTCAGTGCGGACGCCGTGTTGGCAAGGCTGCCTTTCGTCTCCTTACCGTCCGTTAAAATGACCACCCGTCCCGCTCCGTCTGCCGGGATCATGGCAAGCGCCCTTGACATGGCATCTTCAAAATTGGTTGCCATCTTATCCGGCAGGGACATGATCTGCGAGAAATGATCCTCCCGGGTCAAAAACTGCTCCACAAAAGAATTTTTCCCGAAGGTGACAATGCCGTACTGGTTATTCCCGGGCATTTCCCCGATCATATCATCCAGATACGCTTCCATAGCCGACAGATTCTGCGCATTGCTGTTGGATATATCCACCAGAAATACCGTGGTGTTGGCCCCATTGCGCTTATTGACAGAGAACCCGAATAATGCCAGCAGAATCAGGAGCGCACCCACCGCCCGCACTGCAAGATAGAACTTACCCCTGTAGCGCATCTGCCGCACATATAAGATCCATTCCACTGCCATAAGCAGCAGGATGATCACCAGAAGCACATTGCGAAGCTGCCTTTTCACAAGCTGGCTGCCGTCAGCCGCCCGGTCAGCGGTTCCCTCCGCCACAACCCGTCCGTCCGACTCTGTCCCCACGGCAAAGCGCACCACATAGGACTCCGTAGTATCACCGGCAGTCACATCGTACAGCCCCGCCTTCTTTGTCTCCGCCGCCAGGGTGCTCACATCGAAATCGGCCTGGGGATGGAACATCACCGTCTCCCCCGCCTCGTAAACAGAATCCGCCAGAAGCGAGGTATCGCCCAGGAAACGAATGGCATTGGCTATGAATACCGGGAACTCCGCCTTTAAAGGAAAATCCGATTCGCGGATATCAAATCCCACCACCACTTCCTTTATGCCGTCATGCTCACCGTAATAACCGACACACTGCTCTCCCGCCCACAGAAATCCGGTTCCCCACGAGGGAATCTCATACACATTGGTCTCATTGACGCCGATCTGAAAAGACGTCAGCCCCGCCGTCAGATCACAGTTCGTCACCGAGAGCATCACCTTCTCCGCGGTGCCGGTTGTATTCCTTTCATCGTGGAAGATCAGATTGTCCCCCTCTTCCGAAAAGCTGCTCCCGGCTCCCGCATCATAGATGCGGACCGTGCGGGATTCCTCCGAAATCGCGCTGCCGCTGTTCACCCTGGTCAGGCTCATCCCTGTGGCCGCCTGATATGCCTTCTCGATATAAGTGTTTCCGTTTCCCACAAGCACCGCGTCCGGCCGGCTTGCCCGGGTGGGAACGGCATAAGCCACGTTATCTTCCGCAAGGGAATCCACCCCGCCCGCTCCGTCAAACCGCACGGAACCGATCTCACTGCGCAGCGCCTCACCCTGCCACTCAAAGGAGTCAAAGTAGCACAGCGTTGTCTCCCCCGCCGAAAGAGTCAGCTGCCTGATCTCCAACAGCTTACTGCCCTCATACAGGCTGACCTCCATGGATGCCTCCGCGTCACTGTAATTGGTGATTCCGGAAGCGCAGGTGATGACAGGACGGCCTGTGTCAGAATGTTCGGCTCCTGACGCTTCCGTGCCGGGAATCTCCGTCTCCCCAGACATTGCCTCTGATCCTTCCCGCCCCGCAGCGTCACCTGCGCCATCCGTCTCCCGCTCCACATAGGAAAGAAAATTGTTGGACACATTGTCCACCGCGCCGCCCATGATTCTCACCTGGGCATCAAAATAAGCGGCAAATCCCA
>JAIEKC010000038.1:0-6016 GCA_029064505.1 Acetatifactor sp. | reverse complement strand
AATATATAAAAAGAAGCATATTCGTATTATATCCTATTTTAACATAATCAATAACACCGCCAATGACAAAGGACGAGGTGGTGCCATATGTCAGGATAAAGATTATTCCGATAAAGGCAAACGCCGCTCCCCCCAGCATATAATACAGATAACTGCGGCTGGCAAATATGGCCTCTTTCGTTCTGGTATGCATGATCAAAGGCAGCGTCACCATACTCAGCATCTCGAAAAAGAAATACATGGTCAATATATTCTCCGCCAGCGCAATGCCCAGAGTGATGCCGTAAGTGAACACATAAAACAGAAAAAAAGATTTCTCGTTATGCTCATGCTTCATATATTCAAAGGAATACAGCAGCGCCAGAGGCCAGAGAAATGCTGCCATCCCCGCGAACAGACCTCCCATGCCGTCCACCCGGAAGGTGACGCTTAAATTCCCCGTAAACCGAAACACCGTCAGCGCTTCCAAAGGCGGATTCCGCAAAAGGAGAAATACCAAAACAGAGTTGACCAGCGCACCTGTTTCTATGAAAATACACATTGCCTTTCTGTTCCGAAAAGGAACCATGGGAATCATTGCACCCGCAAGCATAGGCAGCAATACCACGATCAACATAAAAATCTTATTCACATCCATCCCTCTTTTCACTCAACTGCCGCCTCCGGCAATTTATTCCGTCCCAGGCACTTCTGTCGCCCGACGATCTTCCGTCCCGGGAACGTTTCTGTCCAACCACTGTCTGGAGCAATCATTCCCTCTCTGCACTCAGGTTTCCGCCTGGGGACTGTTCATCTATATTCACGGAAAAACCGCCCGTGCGATATCGCTGACATACCGGATCAGCGGATTGGGCAGGATCCCCATGAACAGCGCCAGCACAGCCAGTATCACAAGAGGCATCAGCATGAACGGAGAAGGCTCCTTTTTCGCCATGTCCGGGGAAGCTGCCTCCTCCCCCGGGAAAAAGCCTTTTATGGTAACCGGAAGCAGATACCCCGCCGTCAGCAAAGCACTGACAAGCAGCACCACAGGTCCCAACCAGGAAAAGACAGGGATTCCGGACTGTAAAGCGCCCTCCGCAAGATACCATTTGCTGATAAAACCTCCTGCAGGCGGGATACCGATCAATGCAAGCGCAAAGACGGTGTAGCACCACAGGGTCTTAGGCATCTTCTTTCCCATACCCGTCAGCTGATCCACTCTGGTGTATCCGTACTGGTACAGGAACACTCCTGCCGTAAGAAAGAGCCCGCATTTGACAAGGGCATGTGCCGCCATATGCAGCAGCGCACCCGTCACAGCTGCAGGAGTCAGCAGGGAAAGCCCGAATAAAATATAGGAGACCTGACTGACCGTGGAATAAGCAAGCCGCTTTTTCAGCACCGGCTCCCGATAGGCCAGCAGGGAACCCATGAACACCGTAAGCAATGTCAATATCATCCATGCATATTGTACCCACGTACCCCTTATAAACTCAGGTCCGACTATATAATAAACTGTGCGGATGATCGCCAGCGCACCGATCTTCACTATATTTCCCGACAACAATGCCGATGCCGGAGAAGGCGCCACCGGATGGGCCGTTGGCAGCCAGGAATGCAGGGGCAGCATGCCTGCCTTCGCGCCGAAACCCAGAATCATGACAAATACTGCCGCCAACAGTATCCCCTCATGCCCCTGCGCGGCAACCGGATCCAGGGTTCCTCCCGCCGTAAAGGTCAGGCTGTCGCAATAGCGATACAGAAAGACAATGCCAAACAGACCGCCGTAAGCTCCGCACATGGAATAGAACAGATACTTTAAGGATGCCATGATCGCTTCTCTGGAACCGTTATGCAGTACCATGGGCATGGATACAAGCGTCATCAACTCATAAAATAAGTACATGGTGACCAGATTTCCCGAAAAAACCAGTCCCGCCAACACACCGTACAACAGAAGATAAAGCCCGAAATACCGCTTCTCCTCCCCTTCATGCTTCATGTATACAAAGGAATAGGAACCCACTGCCAGCCAGGTGATACTCACCACCGTTACCAACAGCCTGCCGAAGTCGTCAACCTGGAAATACACGGGAATCCCGTCCAACAGACTGAACAGGGACAGAGTTCTCTCCCCCGTCCATGCCGCATACAGTGATACGGCCACCGACAGGATCAGCACAACCGCCGTGTAAACATGTAATCCCTTTACTGACGTCTCCATCCTGCCTCTTATATTCTCCATGAAGGAACACACCAACAACAGAATCCCTGCCGCCGAGGGCAGTGCAATTGCTAATAATATCCACGGATCCATAATCCATTTTACCTCCATAATGCCGTTCTGCGGCATCTCAGATCAGGCTGATCTTCCATATTAACAGAACATCTCCAGACCGGTCTCGATCAGGTGGATGACAGGTTCCGAACTGAGACCCAGTATCAGATTCAAGATGATAAAGCAAATCAATGCAACCGACTTTCCGGGCTGCTCCCTCATAGTGATATACCCGCCCTCTTCTTCCGCCTCCGTATCCTTTGCCGGGGGCATATATATGGTGATCACTGTCTTCATGAAATAAAGAGCATTCAATACCGTACTGATGGCAAGCGCGATCAGTGTAGGCAGCATCTTATGATTATGCCCTACCGCCTCCTGTGAAAAGAGCAGCTTGGAGATAAAACCGGAAAACATGGGCAGACCTACCATGGACAGGGATCCCACCGTAAAGGCGATTCCTGCCAGCTTATGCCGGTAGCCCGCGCCGCGCAGATCATGAAACGAAACCCTGCCACCGGAAGCGTCCGTCAGGCCCGACGCTGCCACAAACAACAGCGATTTGGTGGCCGCATGGGACAGCACATGATAGACACTGGCGACAACACCCGCTTCCGTGCCCAGACCAAAGCCCATATAGATATAACCGATCTGCGCCACGGAAGAATAGGCGATCATCCTGCGGATATTATTCTCCTGAATGGCGCTGACAGAACCCATGATCATACCCATGATGCCGAATACATACAGCACATGGATCACTTTACTTTCACAGACAATATCAAAGCCGATCACACGATAGAAAATCTTGATCAGCAGAAAAATATAGCCTTTCGATACCAGCGAAGACAGAATAGCCGCTGAGGAAACGGTGGAATAGCCATATGCGTCAGGCAGCCAGGAATGAAAGGGATACAGCGCACTCTTCATGGCAAGACCTACGGACATCAACGACAGGGCTACCAGCAGAGGTATATGATATTCCCCCGTTGCCCCCAGAAACTGTACCTGCTGCTGAATATTGCTCATCAGCAGATGCCCCGTGACACTGTAGAGAAAACAGATGCCAAGGAGCAGCAGACCGGATCCCAGAAGGCTCATGATCATATACCGGACAGCCGCCTCAAAGGTCCTGCCGTTCTGACGGATCATAATGAGACCGCAGGCGGAAATGGTATTGATCTCCACAAACACATAGGCGGTAAACAGGTCGTTGGTATAGATCAGTGCCAGCAGGGAACAGAGAAGCAGATTCACCATAATATAATACAGATTCTGCTTGGAATCCTCGATCTGTGTCATCCTCTCTCTGGTGCCGCCCAGCATGCACAGGAACATAATGACACAGAAGAATAATGCCATAAAAGCTTCCAGCTGGCCCACCCGGATCTCATTGCCCCAGGGCGCAGGAAAATGTCCCATAAAGTAGATAAACTCTTCCCCTGTGCCCGCCACATAGCCCAGCACACAGGCAGACAGGATCCCGACAATGACGATCACCGCCGTATTGACCCTCTTCGCCCATTTTCCGTCCAGAACAGAGCTTAAGGGGCCCGAAAACAATGACAAAATAATGGACATAAAGGGAAAATTCCGAATGAAATCCATTATTTTCCCTCCTTCCGCAGCAGGGTGGATATCTCATCCAGATCCAGTGTGTGATACCTCCGGTACAGCCGAATCGTCAGCGACAGCATCAGCGCTGTGACAGAGACGGATACCACAATACCTGTCAACACCAGACCGCTGGGGATGGGATTGATATAAGCCTCCACACTCTGAACTCCGTCCATGACCACCGGCGCTTTTCTGCCGTCAATATAGCCCTTGAGGGCGAGAAACAGATACGTGGCCGTATCCATGATATTCAAACCTACTATTTTCTTGATCAGATTCTTCTGCAGCAGCAGATTGGTAAAACCAATCCCAAACAGGATCATTGCCACAGCTTCCACATAATTTTTCATCAGATTGGTAAAATCCATGCTAACCTCCATAATGCCGCCTCTGACGGCACAAATCTTCCAACCGTTTTAACAGTTTGAGAAGAATGCCCGGTTTTTGGGCATTCTTCAGTGTGAAGTTTTAGATTTTCTTAGGCGGCGTCTTTAAGACGCCTTAGAGCGTGTTTGAAAAATCTCTTCACACTAATGTCCACCTTTGCGGAACATGGCATAAAAAGTATACATGGTTCCCGCCACCACGATACCCACGCAAATATTGAGAAGCAGGATCAGTCCGCTGCTCAAAATGGCTCCCGGAGTTCCCAGGGGAATCATACTCTCAATATGATTGGCGCCGGTATAAAAGGAATAGCTCTTTGCAATACTGTAGCAGGCAAGCGCCCCAAAGCTCATGATCCGGTAAGTCTTTGCGGTGAAGAATTCCTCCGTCTTCGCAAAGCCAAATGCGTTCTGATACAGGATCAGTCCCGCTCCGATCACAGCTCCACCGGAGAACCCTCCCCCTGGTCCCAGATGGCCTGCCAGAATAATATAAATTCCAAAGATAAAGATAGGAGGCACTAAAAGCTTTGCCGCTGTCTGCAGGATCACATCATCTTTCGGCTCATAGCTTCTATCGTCCGTCTCATCAGCATCCCGGCTCTCCTTTTTGTCAACACGGAGCAGGATCAGCACGGTACAGGTGGCAATGAAGAGCACATGGGACTCCCCCAGCGTATCAAAGGCTCTGTAATCCAGGATCATACCTGTGACAATATTGATCGCTCCCGTCTCCTGTAGGCCTTTCTCAATGTATCGTTCGGCCACTTCATTATTGACGGGATTATCAGGCTCCCCAAAGGTAGGAAGCTCCGACACCGCTTCCAGCAGCATCGCCACCAGAAATACGCAGAACAGGATGCTGAAAATCTTATAAACCCTGTGGAATATTCTCATTTCAGCATTGTGTTCCATGTCATACACATGCCGAATATGCTGTTTCCTATCCTCGTCATGCTGTCTGACAACCTCTTCTTCTTCACAAAATTCCTTCTGCGGCTTCATTTCCACGGTATCAAGAAAGGGATCCCTGGCGCCGTCCAGCCAACGTTTGAACTTATAGGAGAAAGTTTTTTCATATTGCTCCTGAGAAACCTTTTTACTCATTTTCCTTATTCCCCTCTTCTTTCTCCTCCGAGTCATCATTGGATCTAATGACTGCATGGATCTTCTTCAAGGTCACCACAAACAGCACTGTAGTCACTCCCGCCCCCACTGCCGCCTCCGTAATGGCCAGATCCGGTGATTCCAGCAGGATCCAGATGATGGACATGACCAGGCTGTAGGACATAAAGATCAGGATGGTATTCAACAGGTTTTTGGACAGGCTTGCCGCAACAGCGCAAACCACCAGAAACCCCAGCAGGATACAGGTAAATATTGTCATATCATTCACTCATCCTTTCCGGAAAGGGTCTTGTCCTCTTTTGTATAATGCCTGTCCGGTTCCTCGTCGGTGGCAACCTCCAGCCGGGCGATCAGGTGGGAAGAGACCGGGGAAGACAGCCACAAAAATACAATGACCAGAAACAGCTTCAGGGATGTAAAATGAAAACCGTTCATGATAATAAGGCCTATCAGGGAACAGCCGATTCCAAAAGTATCTCCCATAGCCGCCGCGTGCATTCTGTTCAACACATATTTGAAACGGAATACCCCTACTATTTCCAAAATGAAAATAGCAAGTCCCATTAACAGAAAGGCGGCTCCCACAATAAATTTGATCCATTCTATCGCTGCCATACCATACCTC
>JAIEKC010000379.1:0-2041 GCA_029064505.1 Acetatifactor sp. | reverse complement strand
AATTCGTATAGCTTCCATAACCCTCGTAAAAATGCTCTATATACCGATTTTAATTTTTCTTCATGAAACAACCCTGGCATCCGCGCCAAGAGCATTATCATCACCGCTTATCATCCGTTCTGTTCACGGCACCGGACACAAAGAATGCTTTACTTTCTGTCCCGGCTGCTCCGTAATGCATAAAGTGTGTGACAACACCTCGCTGCCGAGACGGGAGATCAACACCCGCTGCCGCAGACAGCGGCATTCACACCACGGAGATCCATCCCAGTCCCATCAGCATGGACACAAGCCAGATCAGCAGCAGATGTACCGGATAAAAGGCATAGAAGAAATATTTCATCTTCATCCCCCTCTCACCATTATAGAATCCAATGGGAATAAATGCAAGAGGCGCTGTCACCTCCCACAGAAAGGCGATGCAGCCCGCTGCGATCTGCAGGGGTTTCTTTTTACGGAAAACATATAATACCATGATGCATACTACGCCTGTGGCGGCATAATCCGTCTTCAAAAAGTGGGCAACTCCCGCACCCACAGCCAGCGCCGCGGCGGAGAATATGACTTTGACCACATTGTTTAAACCTGCCCCCGCAGCCCACTCCTTTTTCGCGATCCAGTCAAACGCGATCATGGTGAGCAGCCCTAAAAACAGGGTAAAAAACACATTCTGATAGCCAAATTCCAGAACCTTTCCATTAAAGCACAGGTCAAAGGGAATTTCCGAGATCAGAGCAAAAAGTCCCAACCGCAATGCGTATTTCTTCACATCATGGGTCCTCTGGAAGCCCTCCACCAGCAGGAAACAAAATATGGGGAAACCAAGCCGCCCGATCATACGCATGACACTGTATGTGTAAAAGACCACTCCATGCTCCGTCATCCACTGCATCAAAGCGTTCATGTCCCCCGAAAGTGCCACCTGCATATATCCCAACGTTACAACAAGTCTTCCCAAAATTCCTGCCCCGATATGGTCGATAAGCATTGAAACAATGGCGATGATCTTGATCGTACTGCCCGTGATCCCTTTCTTCCCGGCCGAAGGCATCTGCCCCGTCTGCTGATTTAATTGTATACTGTCCATTTCCATGCCCTCCATTCCGGTTTCGTTCCCTCATTGTAGCGTCGAAACCGTTTTATGTCTAACTGCACTATTACACTAATACAATAATACTTTTTATGTCTTTTGTCAATCACGAGTTATTTAAGTGAAAAGGCTGCCCGTGCAAGCACGACAGATGTGTCAAAGACCTTCTGACTCTGCTCATTCGCGCAAATGTAGGGACAGTTTTGTGTCTGTCCCTGTTTCTTAACCTACTTTATATCCTATTCCCCACACAACCTTTAAGTATCTGGGCTCTTTGGGATTGCGTTCGATTTTTTCCCTGATATGGCGGATATGTACGGCAATGGTATTATCCGCGCCGATGGCCTGCATATGCCAGATATTTTCATAAATCTGACTGTTGGAAAATACTCTCCCCTGCTGCTGTACCAGGAAACGTAAAATCTTGTATTCAATAGGCGTCAGCCTTACATTTCTGCCTTCCACGGTAACGGTTCTCTGGACGTCGTTGATCTCCAGGCCTTCCACCCGATAGATACGATCCACTTCCGTACACATATTTACCAGCTGGACATATCTGCGCAATTGTGACTTGATCCTCGCCAACAGTTCCAAAGGATTGCAGTCCGTAGTCACATAGTCGTCCGCTCCCGCTTCCAGTGCCATGATCTTGGCTGTCTCAGCACACTGTGAAGAGACAACGATCACGGGAACGCTGCTCTTATTACGCAGAGCGACGATCATCTCGATCCCTTTATCCCAACCCTTATCATTCAATTCCACATCCACCAGCATCAAATGGATATTCTCCGATATTTTCTCGTACAGCTCCTGCAGATCGGCCGCCACCAGACATTCAAGTCCCTCCCCCAATAATAATGGCTCCATCTTCTCGGCAATCTTCGTCTGATTGTTATATATTAATATTTTTTTCTTCATATTTTTACCTCCATTCCCAGACAGTTACCCCTC
>JAIEKC010000378.1:0-2750 GCA_029064505.1 Acetatifactor sp. | reverse complement strand
CCTGAGGGACTGCAGATCGCGCAAAGGCTGAAGGAACGTTACGGGGAGCGGCTGCAGCTCTGGAAATACCGGAGAGAATTCTATGAAAAATATCAGTCGGATGTACGGATCCCGGAGAAAAGCTTACAGAAGCTGAGGCATATTTATCTGCAGGAATTACAGGATATCAGGCAGGCGATGCTTCAACAGAAAAAGGCGGCCTATCAGGAGGCAATGCTGGAGGAATATCTGGGAGGAAGGCAATTGAGCTGCCCGGCGATGGACATGGCAATGATATATCAATGAACACTTTGCGGTAAGAGCTGACTGATCCGTAAGAAAGGACGATGGGGAATGCGTAAACACTACATTGATAACCTGCGTAATATGACTATTCTGCTCCTTTTTCCGGTACATACTTTTATGATCTGGAATGACTTTGGCTCCAAATTCTATATATGGCAGGGGGAAAACAGGCTTTTGAGCACTCTGATCGTGTTGGTGAATCCATGGTTCATGCCCCTGCTGTTCGTGATCGCGGGAATGAGCACAAGGTACGCATTGGAAAAACGTTCCGGGGGGCGGTGTGAAAAAACGGGTTGCGTAAAAGGCGGAATAACTTCATAATAGGTATATGGGTAGTAGCGTGAGTCACAGGAGGATTACACAGAATGACACATAAAGAGAAGGCGGACATGCTGCTTCGGCAGCAGTACCACTGTTCACAGGCTCTGTTCGGGGCTTTTGCCGGGGATTTCGGATTGGACCTGCAGACTGCCTTTAAGATCAGCACCTGTTTCGGCGCGGGTATGAGGCAGGGAGGTGTCTGCGGTTGCATCAGTGCGTCCCTTATGGTTTTGGGAATGGCATTTGGATTTTATGACGCCCGGGACCGTGAGCTGGAAATGTACGGGAATCAGAAGACCCGCGAATTCATGGAGAAATTCCGGGAGCGCATGAATGGGGAGATGACGTGCCGTGATATTCTGGCCCATGATATCGCCACGCCCGAAGGGCTGAAGATCATCAAACAGGCGGGGCTGATCCTGAAAAACTGTCCCCGTCCCATGAATCACAGCATCGACATTCTGGAGGAGATGCTGACGGAATATGCGGCGGAAGAGACGGAAGACGGGAGCGGTGAGGACAAATGGTCTGTTGACAACCTGACGGACGAGGAAGAACTGCAGGTGCTCAGGAAGCAGAGCAATAAGAAACACCGTTTTCACCGGAATGTGGGGGAATTGCTTTTTTCCTCCCGAAAGCCCATTGCGTTCATCCAATTTGATATCCGCAGGTTTAAGATCATCAACGATCTGTACGGCGAGCGCTTCGGCGATGAAGTTCTGTATTTTATCAGAAGCCGGTTGAAAAAAATCTGCAGTGAGCGGCAGTATTTTCTCAATCTGCGCAGCGATGTGTTTTTGATCGTGACGGAATTCGGAACGGAGGAGGAATTGCTGAAATTTGTCCATCTGGTGGACGAAGCGGTCTCTGTCTTTAAAAATGTACAGCTGCAGCTTTCCTATGGCATATATATTGTGGAAGATAAGAACATGGAGCAGCGGCAGATGGAGGATCGTGCGGCTATGGCGAGAAAATCTGCCAAGGAAGATGTCACTTCCAATATTATTTTCTATCAGACACAGTTTAAAGAGCTGCTGTATTCCAGAAAGTTTATTGAGGAGGGCATGCAGTCCGCCATTGACGACCGGCAGTTCAAGATGTATCTGCAGCCAAAGTACAGTATTACAAAGAACAAGATCGTGGGTGCGGAGGCGCTGGTGCGCTGGATCCATCCGGACAGGGGAATGATTTATCCCAATGAGTTTATCCCCGTATTGGAGGAAAACGGCTTTATCCGTCAGGTGGATTACTTTATCTGGGCGGAAGCGGCGAACTTCATTAAACGCTGTGATGAAGTGGGAATTTCCGATTGCCCTGTATCTGTCAATGTATCCAGGATCCATCTTCAGGACGATGCCTGTCAGAAGGTGTTGCGGGAGGTGATCGCGAAAAGCGGTATCCGGAAGGATCTTCTGGAACTGGAGATCACAGAGACGGTCAATGACCAGCAGATCAGCAGAAAGGCGCACGAACTGAAGGGAGACGGTTACCGGCTCCTGATGGATGATTTCGGAAGCGGTTATTCCTCCCTGAACATTTTGCTGGAAACGCCTTTTGACGTGATCAAGCTGGATAAGAAATTTATTGAGAACATGATGCTGTCTGAGCGGGGAATGCTTATATTGGAGCAGGTGGTCACCATGGCTCAGAAGCTGGAGCTGGGACTCCTGGCTGAGGGTGTGGAGACGGCGAACCAGGTGGAGGTGCTGCGCGGGATCGGCTGTGATCTGGTGCAGGGGTATTATTATGCGAAGCCTATGCCGGTGGAGGACTTCTTTGCTCTGCTGAGGGAGGACCGGGGGATATCTGTGTGAGGGATTTCAGACCCGTATTTATTATATCCCCGTTTTAGAAATGAAAAAACTCCGCAGGTTTTCCTGCGGAGTTCGCTTTTGAATTTGTGTAATTTCTCTGCTGGACATCAATCCCGTTTACTGTGCCGCTGTCACGGAAGTAATGTGGGGATTTACGCCCTCATACCAGTACAGGAAGCCTTCCATGTCGATCACATCGCCCACTTTGAGGTTCTTCACCGCCGCATAGACATCTGTGGTGTTGTCGCAGAGATAGGATTCTACGGTAAAGGTATATGTATTGACGTTTAAGGAAACGTTGAAATACAGATCGTCTCCGTCCTCACCGGA
>JAIEKC010000377.1:0-2844 GCA_029064505.1 Acetatifactor sp. | reverse complement strand
GTATTCAGGTTTTTTATTTAAAAAATTCTGTGCCGCCAGCTTTAAACGCTCTTCATTGTCGCTGATCTTGACGTTCACGGTGGCATCTACATTGATGTTTATGTAATCTGCCGTAGGCACCGCACTTGAAGTCTTTACGTCAATGGGGATCAACTGCAGGTTCAGGGCATCTTTCCGCTCCAGAAAAGGAATCTTTATGCCCGCTTTACCTATCAGAACCTTAGGTTTCTTCCTAAGCCCGGATATGATCAAGGCCGTGTCGGGTGAGGCCTTTACATAGCCGGTCAAAAAGATTACTGCCAGACAGACAACTACAATTACCGCGACGATTGTTACTAAATTGAACATATTTCTCCTCCGTTTTCTCTTATGTGTAATTTTATGTATCTCTGTTTGTCTGTGATGCCACAATTCAGCAAGGTCATACATGGAATAATCCGAAGCTGCCGCAATGTACCCTGCGTCAACGGGGCGTCGTGATTACAGACCGGCCAGGCTATGGATATAAATCAGTACACTTTCAGCTGCAGATTTCTTCTGAGTCCAGATATATGGTGAAAGGTCCGTCATTCAACAGGGAGACTTTCATTTCCGCTCCGAAGCTGCCCTCTTCCACTTTCGTTATCTCCTGTCTGCATTGCCGGATGATATATTGGTACAGTTCGTTTGCCTGCTCCGGCGCCCCGGCATGTATGAAGGAAGGCCGATTCCCTTTTTTACAATCCGCATACAAAGTGAACTGGGAAATGATCAGAAGCTCACCGCCCACTGTCTTTAAATCCAGGTTGGTCTTGCCGTTCTCATCCTCAAATATCCTCAATCCGATCAGCTTTCTGACCATCTTATCAGCTATGATCTCTGTGTCCGTATTGCTGATGCCGACAAAGACCAGAAATCCCTTTCCAATACTGCCGATGATCTCCTGCTCAACCTCGACGCTTGCATTTGTCACTCTTTGTATTAAAAATCGCATCTCTATACCTCTTTATGTGTTTTTGCTGGATCATCCATGTTTCCTGTTGATATATTCTGCGTATTTCCCGATTTTTCAGGAATGATATTTTTGTGTTTTAAGTTTTTTTTCTCCGGCACGCTCTCATGGAAACCTTCTTCATCTATATAATCCAGATTTTCATATTTCTTCGTCTCATAAGGTAACTTCTTCTTTTTTAAGGAAGTATTGACCAGAGAGCGGATAGCGGCATAGATCACTGCAAAAATAGGTACACCTATGATCATGCCTAACACCCCGAATAATCCACCGAACAGGGTGATGGATGAGATTACCCAAAAGCCGGTAAGACCTGTAGAGCTCCCCAGTATCTTGGGTCCCAGAATATTCCCGTCGAACTGCTGCAGGATTAAAATAAACAGCAAAAAATATACGCAGTTCAGAGGATGTACAGGATCCACAATAAAAACCAGAATGCCGCAGGGAATCGCGCCCAGGTATGGTCCGAAAAACGGGATAACATTGGTGACACCTATAATCACACTGACCAGTGCGGCATAAGGGGTATGCAGGATGGATGTACCAATAAAACACAGTATTCCGATAATAATGGAATCCAGGATTTTGCCGCTGATAAATCCGATAAATGTCTTGTGAGTAAAACGAAAATTCCGGATCACTATGTTCGCGGTATCCTTTTCAAATACCGCATATACGATCTTTTTCGCCTGTCCGGCGAATTTTTCCTTGCTTGCCATAACATAAATGGAAATGATAAAACCGATAATGATATCCCACAGCACTCCAAGCACATTTATGACACTGAGAGATACCGTCCGTATCAGTGGACTGATCTTGGTAAAATCATTCATCCATTTTTCCAGATCGCCTGAATATTTGTCTACCGTGCGGACAACATATTCACCCACTTCCGGATTGTCCTCCAGAAGTTTATCCAGCCATTTGATGAAATTATTGGTGTAAGAATCAAAATTTACAACAATATTCTGGATACTGGGAATGATCTGTGATAACAGCATGGCAACCAGCAGATAGATCAACGACACAAACAGAAATGCCGTGATCAATATGCCGATTCCCCTGATGATGGAATTTCTTTTGGCCGATTCCCTGATCTTACACTTATTGCATAAAGGAATCATGACTTTATCTTCAAGAAAGTTCAGAATCGGGGTCAGAAGATATGCCATGACCAGACCAAGTACCACCGGCATCACAATATCCGTTATCGTTTCCATGCCCGTCTTGATATTGGAATGGTGGAACATAAAATAATAAAAGACTATGCTGGCGGTAATTACTGTAAAAGCCGTCAATCCCCATCTGAAATATTTACTGTTGATCTTGAATTTCATACATGTATTCCCTTCTTTGGTATGGATTTATATCTATAATACTCTTAACTGCCAAAAGGCGCAAGTTCAAATCGTATGAAATAACCCTGATCATGCTGACAGACCGGACAGATTGCCGGCGCGTTTGTACCTTTGTACACAAAACCGCAATTTAGGCACATCCACTCTTCTTCCACATTTGACACGAAAAGCTTTCCTTCTTTTAAAAGCTGGGCAAACTTTCCGAAACGATCCCCATGAATCTTTTCGATTTCCGCGATATGCTGAAAGGAAGCCGCAATCCGGTCGAAACCCTCTTCTCTTGCCTTTTCTCCAAACGTCTTATACACGTCATCATGTTCCTCGTATTCATTGTGCTGTGCCATGGAGAGCAGATCCGTCATATTATCGGAAATATCCACCGGATAGCCGCCGTCGATGAAAATGGTCTCCCCAGCCATCTCCTTTAAGTGATTATAGAAAATCTCGGCATGTTCTTTCTCCTGGGAGGCTGTAAAGGCAAAAACAGTGCTGATC
>JAIEKC010000376.1:0-2070 GCA_029064505.1 Acetatifactor sp. | reverse complement strand
GTAGAATATTTGCGAACTTTTCAAATATCTGATTGTATTGAAATACAATTCAACTTTCTTATTCATCCTTCTCTCCGCTAACGAACGCAATCACTTTCTCCAGCTTATCCGTCAGCTTATCAAAATCGAATTCCTGTGCCGCTTCCTGTGCCCTGATACCCATTTCTCTATACTTTTCTGCCGACAGATCCCTGACATATAAAATTTTTTCTGCAAGGCATTCTGCAGTACACTCTTCCAAAGTTATTCCGCACTGATATCTTTCCAATATATCATATCCCATTTTCACAGTAGATATAATAGGTTTACCCGAAGCAAGATATTCAAACATCTTATTTGAGCTGTTACCCCGCTTCCAGTTATATAAATCCTGTGCATAGTTCAACAAATTTACTGATGATCTGCTTAATATATATGGTATATACTGACGATTAACATATCCTTTAAATTTCACATTGGTAAGTCCATTGTCCCGAACAACCTTTTCCATTTCCTGGCGTAATACGCCTTCACCAAATATGAGGAAGTCAATATCTTCATATTCTCGCAGAATGATTGCTGCATCTATTATATTTTCTATGTTATTCACCTTGCGCAGAGTACCTGTGTACACCACATGAAATTTCTCAGCCTCCAGATCCGCATCAGCCAACACTTTTTCCTCTATTTGCTCTCGATAACGTTTATAATCAATTCCATTATTAATATAGTGACACTTATTAATATCAATCTTTCCACCTTGCTCTAAAAGCCAATGCTGCTCCCTCAAATAATCTGTATCACCCTCTTTTGTAAAGATCATGGCGTCCGCATTACGATATATCCAGTATTCGCCACTTCTTAACACCTTCCCCATAAGGCTGTTTTCTTTTGCCTTACCAACATTAAAAATGGCCTCAGGCCATAAATCACGTACTTCACATATGCATGGAACCTTTATTTTTCTCGCAATCTGAACTCCGGCCACCATAGTAAGCGGATGCACACTGGAAGCCAATAATATATCAGGCCTTCCCAGCCTTTCGATAACACTTTTATAAACGCGAAAAAGATTGCGGTAAAAGGAATACCAGTTCTTAATGCGGTCAAGTCCATTCCCCTGATAAGGTGTAGTCTTAACAAACACAAAAGGTATATCATCTACTTTAGCAATCTCATAAAGATTCCCTAAAATTCTGGTTTCTCCGGTAAAATGATTAATATTTGCACAAAATACCGCTGGGCTGTATCCCCTCTCCTTTAATCTCATTGCAAACCAATAATGTCTCCCTGCCCTATCAGAAAACATTCTGGTAGCATCATGATTCCATATCCATATTCTTTTCATCAGCTATCTCTTCCCTGCTTTTTCTATTGTCTGCTCAATTTGCTGCTTCGAAAAGCCTTCTGTGCTTTCTTTCTTGAACAGGATTTTAACAGTCTCAAATATAATTTGTATATCCATAAGCACCGAGTAATTCACAATATAAAGGAGATCCATCTTCAGCTTATCATATGCTGCCGTATTATAACGCCCATATACCTGTGCATATCCTGTCAAGCCGCCCTTCATTTTCAAACGATAGGAAAACTCTGGTATTTCTTTACAATATTTCTCAATATGTTCAATCCGTTCCGGTCTTGGTCCTACAAAACTCATTTCACCTTTAAGAATATTAAGCAACTGTGGTAATTCATCAATTCGTGTTTTTCGTATGATCTTACCCACCTTTGTAATCCTGTCATCATCTTCCAGCGCCGGTCTGGATTTTCCATCCTTCTCTGCATCAACAATCATACTCCTGAACTTATAGATTGAAAACACCTTGCCATTTAATGTACATCGATCCTGTTTAAAAAAAACAGGACCACCATCATTACATTTAATGCTGATTGCAGTAATCAGCATAATAGGTGAAGTAATAACAAGGCCCAATCCGGATATCACCACATCCATTAGTCGTTTCATTATGCGTTGTTCAAAATTTAATCCTATATTTTTACATAACAACAGCGGGGAATCAAAAAGGTTAACTACTTCTGTCCCTTTCACAATAATATCTGATATTTTGGGAGTAAAATATACCCTGA
>JAIEKC010000375.1:0-9644 GCA_029064505.1 Acetatifactor sp. | reverse complement strand
TCTATACCCCAATTTTACTATCGCCTCTTAAAAGGCGGTAGTAAGGTTAAATATCGTCATGTCAGTACACTAGTTTCTGACCGGTCGGACATGATACATAAGCCACGAAATGATTGCGAGAAGACGGAAAAATAAAAAACTTTCCATGCTATACTGTTCTGAGAAAAGACAGCTGAAGGAGGTGAAAGAAGATGCTTTGCCATATGGTGATCGATTTAAGCAAAGGACTCTGTACAAAGTCTGATGACAGGACGAAGCTTGTACAGAGGTAAAAATATTCGTCCGCATTGGATTTTGTACTTTTATTCTGGGAAAAGTCAAAGACCCGGCAGCAGGCTGCGGGGATGTTGACGGGAAATAAAGAATAGAATGGAGAAAATTCAATGGAAGAGAATTCAGTGAAAGAAAACTTAATAAAAGAAAATACAATAAAAGAACAATCCTTTCAGAAGTATATCATTTTGTGGTTAAGTCAGAGCGTATCCGGACTGGGAAGTTCCATGACCGGGTTTGCGCTGGTATTATGGGCATACGGACAGAGCCATTCCGCAATGTCCGTCTCGCTGATGTCCTTTTGCAATTATGTGCCGTATGTATTTCTAAGCCTGTTTATCGGCGGTTTTATCGACAGGCATAAGAAGAAAACGATCATGCTGGTCTCGGACAGCGTTGCGGCGGCGGGCTCACTGGCAGTGTTGGGATTTTGGCTTGCAGGATGTCTGGAGGTCCGGCATATCTATGTTATAAATGTGGTGATAGGTGTGACGAATGCGTTCCAGCAGCCGGCGTCCGCAGTGGCGACAGGGAGGCTCGTTCCGAAGGAGAAGATTTCAAATGTGAGCGGGATGAATTCCTTTTCCAATAACCTTATTGTGGTGTTCAGTCCCATGCTGGCGGCTTTCCTGTTTGCGGCAGGCGGGCTTCCGCTTATCCTGCTGATCGATCTGGCGAGCTTTGTACTGGCGTTTTGTGTGCTGCTGTTTTTTATAGTCATTCCGGAGCAGACACAGGACAAAGCGTACCATTCTCCGTTTGCCGGGATAGCGGAGGGATTTGCTTTTCTGAAAAAGGAAAAAGGCATTTTATACATTATGCTGACGATGGCGCTGATCAACTTCTTTTCAAGGCTGACTTATGAGAATATCTTATCGCCGATGATCCTGGCAAGAAGCTTCGGAGACAGCATTGCGCTGGGAACGGTAAATGCCTGTATGGGGATAGGCGGGATAGCCGGGGGCATCATTGTCTCCGTGAAAAAGGAGAGCCGCCGTAAGGCTGCGGCTATTTATGTCTCGGCGGCATTGTCATTTCTGTTCGGTGATCTGCTGATGGCGGTTGGGAAAAATGTATTCTGGTGGTCGGCTGCCGCAGTTGCCGCCAGCCTGCCGATCCCTTTTATACAGGCATCCCAGAATGCCATACTGTATCGCAGGATTCCTGTATCCATGCAGGGGAGAGTGTTCGCAGTCAGGAATGCCATCCAGTACAGTACGATCCCGGCAGGGATCATCCTTGGGGGGTATCTGGCGGATTATGTCTTTGAGCCTTTTATGCTTTCCGGGAGCAGGCTAGCGGGAACGCTGGGAACTATTCTGGGGAACGGCGCCGGGAGCGGTATGGCAGCAATGTTCCTGTGTACCGGGATATGCGGATTTACGGTGAGCATGGCATCCTGTTTCAACCGGGAGATAAGGAAATTGAACGGATCGGATCAATGAAACAGGGATTACTGTCTGCCCGCAGTTGCTCCTGTTTCGGCATCGGAGTGATCCATGATTGAGAAAAGCCGGCAACCCGTATTGTGACATCACACATAAGGGGGTGTCGGCTTTTGTAAAGCTCAGGGCCGATCCTTTTCTGGATCTTCTGTAAGATCGTTTCATCATCCAACCCGTCTTCCTTCCCCAGCTCGACGAGCATCTTTGCCTGACCCTGCTGTATTCCACGCTGTATGCCCTGCCGCATCCATTTTTCAGATTCCGTTTCGATTATGGTTCCGCCCATGACTTCCACCAGTCTTTCTTCGTTTTTATTTCCGTTTGTGATGTGTGTAATGACAATATTTACAAAACCCATCAGATCTATCAGCTCTGCATCAGACAGTTTCTTTTCATCGTGCAGTCTCAGCAGCTCATCCCTGAAATAGGACAGCTCATCTGCAACATGGTCTATGTCCTTTTCCGATGCTATTTCCTTTTCGTATCTTACGGCATAGAAAGGAATGTACGGGAACAGCTTCTTTTCCACAATGTATTCTTTTGTAAAGTGTTCCAGAATGATATTGCCGGATCCGTAACTTACGGTCTGTTCGTCCGGGAAAGTAAACGTGACAGTGGTTGCCTTTGGCGTTTTATCCGTTCTTTTGATGGCTTCCGACATCATTATATCGCGGCTGTTCCGATCTGACAATAACAAAAGGGATGCTTCCTGTGAACTTTCGCAGTACTATTGTAACGGCTCGGATAACCCCTATCGCAGAGCGGGGCATTCTATAGTATTGTTGTAGGTGAAACGGATTGAAAAACGATCATGCCGTCATAAGTCATGTTGGGAATGACGGAAGTGGTATAAGCTGCTTTCATGGATTTCTGAACACCAGACAGACTGACGTTCAGGGTAGTGACAGTTTGTTTGCTGCCCAGGATCCCTGCCCATGTCTCATCGACGGAGGCATCTGTAAAGTCAATGAAATACATATCATTTTCGGCGTGGTCGAGCTGACTGTTGAGGTCATTGGAATTGCTTACTTCGACTATCTCAAAGCCGTCGTCGGTCTGGGAATTAAACCGGGTATCCCGTGCGTCCGTTCCGATGGCATAGTAACCGTCCTCCAGGTCTGCCGCCAGCAGTTCGCCCAAACAGGTATACCCGGCTATGGATGTCTTCCCGATATGGCCGTTGTGTCCATTGATGAACAGAAGACTTCCGTCCCCATGCTGCAGAAACCATTCCACCTTTTCATACATCATCTGATCCCGTGTGTTGTTATAGTTGCTGCTCAGCTGCAATTCGGTATAGGCGTAAATGGTATTGGCACATTCTCTTGCCAGATCGAAGGAGAACTGACCGGAAATGCCGGCAATATCGGCACCGGCAGCATCCATTTCCGCAAGAAGCGCCAAAGCGGCTTCTTTTCCGTTATTCAGTGTATCCGTGTCCAGAGAGTTCCTGTTTTCATCTGTGAGACCGGAGAAGGCTTCTTTATACTCCGCGCTCAATTCCGGTGCCGCCTGATCAAGGACGGAGAACAGATATTCCTTGTTGTTGTCAAAACGCTGTACATCCATCCCATAGAAATGCAGAGCCTCTTCCGCGGGAACCGTTTCGTTGTAGGAACGCATCCACTCTGCCAGATCCGCCATTTCCTGTGTACGGTAAATGGCAAATCCGATCTCCCCAACCGCTTCTTCGGCAGAACCGTCACCGCCGTTGATATATTCGTCCATCTTGAGGGCGCCGCCGAAATCCCCTTCAATAATGAATGTGCGGCAGCCGTTATTCTGTACCAGAGCTTTGAACACATCAGCTTTCATTTGATGGTATTGTGCCGCACCGTGACTGGCTTCCCCCAGTCCCACCACCTGTACATCGGATGATACGGAAACAGAGCTGATATCTGTCTGCGTGTATGAGAGATCCGCCGATATGGCCGCCGTGGAATTTCCGCAGCCTGTAAAAAAGGCCAGACAGCACATTGCCGCCATGCTGGTGTTAAAAAAGCTTTTTCGATTCATGTAAAATACCTCCGTCAGTAAAGAAATTGTCGCCCGGAAGATTTCCGGAACCTAATATACCATGATTGCAGAGCAATCACGGTAAGGATGGCCATTCGGCCATTATATGACTTACATATGGACACAGTATAACATATAAAACAGTATTTTTCCGGAACTGTCGCAAAACACCCGGTGGCGCGAATAAACGCTTCCTGATCTCCTCTGAAACAGCAGTTATTCGTCATTTTTGCGGCATGCTTGACAGCAGGGGGGGCAATCCGCTACAATACATATGCTTGTGAGCTGATATTCCATGCAGCCCGCAACTCCAATTTCCGGATGGATCACTGGAAGGAGGAAATCCGAAATGAATCCTCATCTTTCTTTGTTATATCCTTTTTTCCTGTTCGCGGTCACGATATGTAATGTCTGGCCGCAGAAAATGGGATTCAAAGGTTTTGCGGCGCTTTATGCTCTGGTGCTTTTAGCCGCATTTCCCATACCCCTGTTGACATTCAGGCAATATGGGCTGTTCTGTGTTCTGCTGACGGTTTGCTTATACGGACTGGTGGCTTATCGGGATACCCGCCCGGAAAATATCTGTATGGGTCTTTTCGGGTGCGTATTTGCCGTTATTCTGGACAATGTGTTTTCGGGTCTGCGGCATCTGTTTTCCTTTGACCCTTCGCAGGCGGATCCCGGTGTCGTGATTTGTGCTGCGGTTCTCCAGGTGATACTGCACTATATCATCACGCTGCTGTGTGGGAAGGCCATACGGCGGGGATTGCGGAACCGGAAGGGCGTGCTGCAGATCCGACAGGTATGGTATCTGATCGATGCGGCCCTGCTTCTGTTTCTGATCGTGTTTTTCTTTCACACGGGTGTCAGGGGAGCAGCTTCGGCTGCCGGCCGGATCTATTATAATGCGCTGCTCTTTGCGGGCTACTTTCTGGTGGCGGTTTTTCTGTCTCTTTCGATGTTTCGGGCCTACCGGGAAAAAACGCTGACGGAAACCAGGCAAAGGGCATTTCAGGATTTACAGGATTACACGCGCAATCTGGAAGCCATGTATGACGGACTGAGGTCCTTTAAGCACGATTACATCAATATCCTGGCATCGCTGTCCGGTTATATCGAGAACGGCGATATGGCAAAGCTGAGGGACTTCTTTGAAGAAAAGATCCTCCCCACCAAACATCTGATCACACAGGGAGATTGTAAGCTGAATCAGCTTGGCAATATCGAGGTGTTGGAGATCAAGAGTCTTCTTTCCGCCAAAATGATCCATGCGCATGAAATGGGGATCGACGTTACCATTGCCGTTCCCGACCGCATCTCCTGTTTTGCCATGGATACGGTGGACCTGGCCCGGATTCTCGGGATCTTCCTGGACAACGCCGTGGAAGCGGCCATGGAAGCGGCGCATCCGGAGGTGGGATTGACGATCCTCCAAAATCCGGACACCGTTGCGATCATGATCAGCAACAGTCTGGGGAACAGCGATCCGGAACTGCATAAACTGAAACAGCAGGGGTTTACCACAAAACAGGGCCATGCGGGGATCGGGCTTGCAAATGCGCAGAAAATAATCTGTCCGTATGACAATATACTATGGGAAACCGCCAGACAGGAGGGCTGCTTTACGCAGTGTCTGGAGATTGCCGGGGGAAAGGAGTAATATGCTTCATATTTATGTGTGTGAAGACGATGCCGCACAGCGGGAGGCTGTTGTGCAGATCATTCATAATACGGTGTTGATGGAAGAGCTGGATATGCAGCTTGCCCTTGACACTGCCGATCCCCATGAATTGCTGGAGGCGGTCCGGAACAGCCGCGTTACGGGGATTTATTTTCTTGACATTGATCTGAAATGTGACATGAACGGAATGCAGCTGGCCCGGCAGATCAGAAAATTCGATCCCCGCTGCTTCATCATATTTATAACCGCCCACTCGGAATTGAGCTATATGACATTCCAGTATCAGGTGGAGGCAATGGATTTCGTTCTGAAAGATAATCCCGCCGAGGCAAAAGTAAAGATCCGGGAGTGCCTGCTTCACGCCTGGGAGCGCCATACCCTGCAGACAAATAAGGTTTGCAAAACCTATACGATCAGGATCGGAGAGCGGAAGATCAGCGTTGATTATCAGGATATTCTCTTTTTTGAAACCTCCGGAAATATCCACAAGGTCGTTCTGCATGCCAAAGACCGTCAGATAGAATTCTCCGGTATGATGAAAGATCTGGAGAACACGCTGGATGACAGCTTCGTCCGCTGCCACCGCTCCTTTCTTGTGAACAGAAATAACATCAAAGAGGTGGATACAAAGACCCGGACCATCTGTTTTGTCAACGGAGAGACCTGTCTCATGTCTACCCGTATGATGAAAGGAATCTGATCCCGGGAAAAGCGATATCATCGGGAGAGCATGGAAGTCGCAGAAAAAACAGCTTGACTTTTTTCCGGTTCTGTTATTTAATCTTTGTAAATGAATTCCGCTCACCCGGGAGAGCGGTCCTATTCAATACTCATGAGCGATGAAATCGGATGCTTTGTCCGAAGCACCTCTCACTCGTGAGCCGGGTTGCATGGCAGTTTTTTTGTGACCGCGGGTATAAATACGGAAAAGCGCAGAAGAAGATGAGTAGGGATTGAAAACCATCAGAGAGGGATTCGGTTGGTGAAAGAATCTCAGGCAATAGATCCTGAACGTGGCTTTGGAGCTGCATATATGAGAAAGTCAAGGTAGTATATGCCGGAGTCGTTCACGTTAGCGAACAAGATGAGTAACTTTAAGGTGGTACCGCGTTGAACAGCCCTTAATAACATATGTTATTAAGGGCTGTTTTTTTTCGGACGCCAGTCCGGCCAGCGCCCGCAGTGTTTCGGACGCGGGAATGGCCGAAATGGCTCTGCCGCTTAAGGCGCCGACAGGGCAGTTGCGGAACTGAACTCCCATGCAGCTGATCGCACCATCATGAGTAAGCGTCCGGGAGTCGGAACTTTTACGGTTAATACAATAAAATGACATTTGAATGGAGGGACATATTTATGCTTTCAAAGAAATATAAGGCATCCGAATCGGAAAAGAAATGGCAGGATTTCTGGCAGGAGAAAGGGCTCTATCGGTTTGACACGGATTCAGGGCAGCCGGTTTATTCCATCGACACACCGCCGCCGACCGTGAACGGGAAGATCCATACGGGCCATATCTTTTCCTACTCCCAGGCGGAGTTTATGGCAAGATATAAGAGAATGAAGGGATATAATGTCTTTTATCCTTTCGGATTTGACGACAACGGCCTGCCCACGGAGAGACTGGTTGAGAAGACTCATGGGATCAAAGCCCACGAAACCACAAGGGAACATTTCACTGAGCTGTGCCTGAACGAAACAGAGAAACTGGAGAAGCAGTTTAAAGAGCTGTTTCTCTCCGCAGGATTCAGCTGTGACTGGGAGCATGAGTATTCCACGATCAGTCCGAAGGCCCAGATCACCTCCCAGAAATCATTTATCGATCTGTACAAAAAGAAAAAAGTATACTTCTCGGAAGCACCGGCACTGTGGTGTACGGAATGTCGGACAGCCATAGCTCAGGCGGAGCTGGAGACAAAGGAAATTCCGTCGGTCTTTCACTATCTGAAATTTTTTACAGACGGAACGGACGGGGAATACGTGGAGATCGCGACCACCAGACCGGAGTTGCTGGCGGCCTGCCAGTGCATCTTTATCCATCCGGAAGATGAAAAGAACAGGCATCTTTTGGGCAGGAAGATACAGGTACCGCTTTTTGGCTTTACGGTTCCGGTCATGGAAGATGACAGGGTGGAATCGGGGAAGGGCTCCGGTGTGGTTATGTGCTGTACCTTCGGCGACCTGACGGATCTGGAATGGTACAAAAAGCATAAGCTGGAGTTCAAAGAGGCAATCCTTCCGGACGGCACCATGTCCCCGCTGTGCGGAAAATATGCGGGGATGTCCGTACCGGACGCCAGAAAGGCCATGATAGAGGATCTGATCCGGGAGGGGCATATGATCAGGCAGGAGGAGATCGCCCATAATGTGGCTACACATGAAAGATGCGGAACTCCTATGGAGATCACCATTAAAAAGCAGTGGTTCATTGACATCCTTTCCAACAAGGAAGCGTATATTGAGGCAGGAAACAAGATCAACTGGTACCCGGCGCATATGCAGGCCCGGTACACGAACTGGGTTGAGAATCTGGAATGGGACTGGTGTATCTCGAGACAGAGATATTTCGGAGTGCCCTTTCCCGTATGGTATTGCAGATCCTGCGGAGAGGTAATGGTTCCAGAGACAGAAGAGCTGCCCGTCAATCCGTTAAAGGACAGACCGGCAGGAAAATGCAGTTGCGGCTGCGGCGATTTTGAACCGGAGAAGGACATTATGGATACCTGGGCCACATCCTCCGTCACGCCGCTGATCAATCTGGACTGGTACAGAGACGATCTGTTCCGGAAGGATATGTCGCCTATGAGCTTAAGGCCCAACGCCCATGATATCATCCGGACCTGGGACTTTTACACCATTGTGAAAAGCTTGTATCACACGGAAAGGATTCCCTGGAATGACGTGATGATATCGGGGCATGTGATGGCCTCCAAAGGAGAGAAGTTCAGCAAGAAAAAAGGGAATTCCAGTCTGGAGCCGGCGGAGCTGATCAGAGAGGTTTCGGCGGACGCGGTCAGACTCTGGGCCGCATCCGGAAGTCTGGGAAATGATATTGTCTTTTCCGAAGAGGAATTCAGAAATGCCAACAAGCTGATCAATAAGGTGTGGAATGCGGCTAAATTTGTGATCCTGCAGCTGGAGGGATTTGAGAAAAAGGACGATAACGGCAATCCGGTAATGCTGAACCCGTTTCACAGGGAAGAGGAAGTGGAGCTCCTGGTCATGGACCGGTGGGTGATGAGCTCCTATAACAGAATGCTTGCCCGCTTTGAGAAATATCTTGCAAAGTATGAGATAGGGCTTGCTCTTGGGGAGCTTGAGAAATTCTTCTGGAGCTTCTGTGATGATTATATCGAGATCATTAAAAACAGGGTATACAAGCCTGAGATCTACGGGGAGAATGCAAGAAAGTCCGGGCTGTACGCGTCCTATCACACCCTGCTGGGGATGCTGAAATGCTTTGCCATATATATCCCCCATGTGACGGAAGAGATATATCAGGGATACTTTGCCGGGCAGGAAGAGGCGGTATCCATTCACAGATCTCTGATCGGTCCCGTCCCTGTCACATCCGAAACCGCGGATCAGGATTTTGAGGTCGGGGAAACAGCGGTAAAGATCATTTCCGAGTTGAGAAAATACAAATCAGAGCATAATCTTTCTTTGAAGGAGGAAATGGAAACAGTAAGTGTGCAGCTTGAAAAAGAGATCGATCTCAGGGATGCGGCGGAGGACATTAAGGCCACCTGTTCCTGTAAGAAGATGACGCTGCAGGCAGGCGGCACATTCAGGGTGACAGTCACATCTTAGCAAGAGCGTTTCCCGATATTTCTGTACGAGAACGGAAAAGTATGGTAAAATAAGGCAGATGCTTCTTCGGGGATTTGACGTGCGAGAGCGAAAATCTCAGATTTTCCGGGGCTCTGCCTGTAACTTGCGGTAAATATGGCAGAATGATTTAAACAATAAATTATGAGAGGGAACAGGAATGGACAACAACTACAATCAACAGACCAATGTAAATCCGGATCCGCAGGGAAACACATACCAACAGGGGAATTCAGATCAACGGAACGCTCCATACCGGCAGACAGACCCATACGGGAATAACAGCTATGGCAATTATGGCGGCGCTTATCATTCGGACGGCGGTCCGGATTCCCGGAAGGCCCCCAATATCTTCCAACAGTTTATCATTTACTTTATGCCGCCCCAATACGGCAGACTGACGA
>JAIEKC010000374.1:0-11107 GCA_029064505.1 Acetatifactor sp. | reverse complement strand
CGTCTCGAGGGCTCGCTCATGTGTATAAGAGACAGGTAGTAACAGTTCAAGGATATAAGAAAGGAGCAGCAAATGAAACTTGAAGAGCAAAAGCACATTCAGGGAACCTCCCGCGAGGACGAGGAGAAGCACCTGAAAGAGACACTTGATGTGATCCATGCAAATATGGATAGCTATGGTCGTCAGGTTCGGGAAATGAAGGAAAACATTGACGAGATGCTGGAACATTATCACGATGATAACGCCGAAGTGTATGTGATCCTCTGTAATACCATCACCATGCATGATCACATGAAACGGGCTTTGGAGAGGAACGAAAGGGCTGCGGACAAGCCTTATTTCGGAAGGATCTGCTTTCATGACGAGAGTGCGGACAAAGAGGAATCTCTCTACATCGGCAAAGGCGGTATCTCCCGTGATTCCACCAATCAGGAAGTGATCGACTGGCGCGCCCCGGTGGCCAATGCCTACTATGAAAACGGCCTGGGAAAATGCAGTTATCCTTCTCCCGGCGGCACTCCTCTCTGGATCGATCTGCAGCTGAAACGCACCTATGAGATCGATCAGGGAAAGCTTCTGGATTATTTTGACAGCGAAGTGATCTCCAACGACGACCTGCTCACCAAATATCTGTCAAGGAACAAAGAGGCCGTACTGGGAGAGATCGTCGCTACGATCCAGAAAGAACAGAACGACATTATCCGCAAATCTCCCTACCACAATATTATCGTACAGGGAGTGGCAGGCTCCGGGAAAACCACCGTGGCCATGCACCGTATCTCCTTTATTCTGTACAATTACGCGGAACGCTTCCGCCCCGAAGACTTCTATATCGTAGGGAGCAACCGCATCCTGCTGAATTACATCACCAGCGTGCTTCCCAGCCTGGATGTCTACGGTGTACGGCAGATGACCATGGAACAGCTCTTTGTCCGACTCCTCTACGAGGACTGGGACGAGAAGAAATACAGTATCCGCAAAAGCACCCGGAATACTGACGCGGGAAAAGCCAGGGAAAAGACCGATGAGGCCAATACAGAAATCGCCGGCGGAAGGAATAATGAGCCCAACACAGAAAGTGCCAATAGAAAAAGCAGTGAGACCGTCTCAGGCAACGTAAAGGGAACGGACAGCTGGTTTCAGACATTAAAAGTCTTTTGTGACAGGCTGGAACGCAGTATTATCTCCTGCGACTCCATCTACCTGAATCCAAGGCAGTTTGTGGAGGGGATACAGGACGGCCGCAACGGTGTTTACGACAGAAGCGGCGGTGAGACACCGGATCCGGATCAGTTGGTACTGCTGGTTGACGGTCAGTCTGTGGAACGTTATATCCGCCAGAGTCCCAATGTTTCCATTCAGAGCAAGATCAATATGCTGAACGAACGTCTGCTGATCAAAGTAAAAGACGAATTTCTGGGAAAAGGCGTCAAATACACCGAAGCCGAACGGAAGGCCATCCTGAAGGCTTACCGGAACCGATACGGCGGAAAGGACTGGAAGCTGTCCACTTACAGGATTTATGAAGACTTCCTGAAAGAGCAGCTTACGGCGGGGATCCGGGTGGAGCTGCCCGGCTGTGAATTTGATGTCTACGATCTGGCGGCGCTGGCTTACATTTATAAGCGCACCAAAGAGACGGAAGTCATCAGCGAAGCCCACCATATCGTGATCGATGAAGCCCAGGACTTCGGCATGATGGTGTATGACTGCCTGCATTTCTGCATCAAGGACTGTACCTATACCGTTATGGGGGATGTGTCCCAGAACATCCGCTTTGATGTGGGTCTGAATGACTGGGAGGATTTAAAGGGCCTTCTCCTGCAAAGCGATCCCATGTCCTCCTTCGGTATTTTAAAGAAAAGCTACCGCAATACTGTGGAAATCTCCCACTTCGCCACGAATATCCTGGGGCACGGAAAATGGGTGAGTTATCCCGTGGAGCCCATCATCCGGCACGGAGATCCTGTAAAAGTCTGCCTTTTCCAGGAAGGTGAGGCCCTGTGGCAGGCGGTCTCCCGTCAGTGCCGTGAATGGCAGGAAAAGGAACTTCCCACCATTGCCGTCATATGCAGAGATCAAAGGGGCGCTGACCGGGCGGCTGCGGAGCTTGGAAAACGGATCGAGATCATGGAGGCAGATCCGGACAAGGCCGAATTCGGCAACGGCATCATGGTGCTTCCCGTGGAATATACAAAGGGCCTGGAATTTGACGCGGTGCTGATCCTGAATCCAACCAGAGAGGAATATCCTGTGGACGACGGACACGCAAGGCTCCTGTACGTGGCAGCCACCAGAGCCCTCCATGAGCTGTGTGTGATGCATACCGGAAATCTCACGGGGCTGATTGCGGATCCTGTTCCGGAAGCGACAGATGATACGGAACTCCTTCCGAATACTTCTCAGGGAAATGCTTCCCGGAAAAAGGAACCCGGAACAGCCTCTCATGATGAGAAATCCCGTGAAGGCAATTCCCATAAAGACTGTTTTTCCGAAAAAGAAGCTTCAAACAAAGCCGCTACAGGCACTCCCATAACATCCGGAAAGCCTTCCGGTATGAAAAAGCCGCGTCCGGTTGCTGCAAGTCCTGCAAATACACTTAGGATCAGGACAACTTCCACTGAAGATACAGCGCCTGCGGCGGCCATATTGCAGACATATCGAAATGACAGCAATATGAAAACAAATAAAAAGATCAGTATCGTTATACAAAGCAGTCAAGATGACCATATCAGTCAAACGCCCTCAGGAGCGCCGGGGAATTCGGGTGACTTGATCGGTCAAGAGAACCCAAAAGCTGCGAAAATCTCTCATAATGCCGCACAGCAGTCTTCCGGGACAGAGACGATAAAAAGGAGCGGTTATCCTGACTTTGCAGATTTCCCTCCCACCGGGAAACTGCGTCCTGTGGGGCACAACAGAATCGATCTGGCGGTGCGCTGGATAACAAAACAGCCGGACGGACTCTATCTGCAGAGCCGGTACGGTATCCTGCGGCTTTCTCCCATTGGGAGCGGCATTATACGGGTAACTTTCGCAAAGGGAGGAAAAATCCTGGAAGGCACTCACCCGCAGATCCGGGTCAACCGCCTGGAAAAATTCTGGCTTTACAGGGAATCCGGGCAAATGGTCACTCTTTCCACCGATGAGCTGCTGCTTCAAGTGGATAAGGCAACCGGAACCATTCATTATCTGAATCAGAATAAAAAGCTTCTGCTGGCGGAACGCGGCAGGGAGTGCCGGCAACAGGAGGTTTTTCCCGGCGGAAAATTGCAGTCATGGCTCTTCCTGGAGCCCGGCAAGAAGGAACAGCTCTTTGCCATTGGCCCCAGCGACCAAAAAGCGCTTCCACTCCGGGGCACGGCCCGATATATTTCCAGTGCCGGAGAACTGCCCTTTCTTTTCTCCGACCAGGGGTATGGCATTCTGATCGCCTCGGACAATCCTGTCATCTGCTGTGATCTGCCATCATACGGTACTTACCTGCACACGGAAAAGGAATCGCAGATGGATTACTATTTCATAGCCGGGAAAAATCCTGACACACTGATGAACGCCTGCCGGTTCCTGCGGGGGGAACTGTAAACTTATCCGTTTTGCAGCTGCAGATACACTTTCTTCCCCCTTGCCGCCATCAATATGGTCGATACGGCGATCACACCAAAGACAAGGGGGAGCTTGTCATCAAAGCTCTCATAAATGATCCCCTGCAGCCAGATCCCCATGGAAAGGGTAATACTGTTACACACGTTAAAGACTGCCATCAGCCGCCCCAACATGTTCCGGGGACACGCCTTCTGCATTCCCGGGATGATAAATACCCCGGCGATATTTGCAAAGAAGAGAATCGCCGCGCTTGTCAGACAGATAATAAAAAATGCCATCTCAGGAGATGCATCACCGTGCAGAGCCAGCGTTAAAATGAGGAAACAGCTCACGGTAGATCGTTCTTATAGAAACCTCGAACTTTTGCGCCAGCTCTGCCGCCGTGGTCTCTCCTTTATCAGGCAGGTAATATAAAATTTGAAACAAACGGCCTTCTGACATACTATTTCCCGCACCTTCCTTAATCTGAAGACATAAGCTTTATTCCGCCGCAATGAATCAAAGTCCCGGCATTTTGTTCCCCGTAATCCGGATCAATGCCGCGAGGGGCCAGCCCCCCAACGCAGCCGCACATATAATTCGTAAATTATCCTTTCCGCAAAGGTCTCTTCTTAACCTCTATCAGTTTGATCACAGCCCTCAGATCTTCCTCCGTAATCCACCACCACCCGTTCTCACCGCAGGGATAACGCTTTTTCCACAGGGACTGTGTGATTTCCTGATCTCCTGTAATTCCGGTTGTGTTTGTTTATTTAACATTCGTTCATACATCACATTCCTGCCTCCATAATATTTTTATACACTCTCGAAAGCTCCTTATCTCTCCGCATGGGACTTTTCAAAAACCACTTTTACCGATTTCCCTCTGTCGGGAGTTTGGATATTATTATATAACAAGAAATCTGACATCCTGTGTCAGATTTCTGTCAATACCTGTTCAGCTCTCATAAATTTCAGATTCAACCGATATGATATTTCATAACCTCAAGTGTCGGCAAAGCTTAAAACATCATTACCTGTTTGCCAGCTCTGTGGTAATCTCCTCCCACGCTACATCTTTTTCTGCCATCAGCACCATCATATGATATAAAAAGTCGCTAATCTCATATTTGATTTCATTGGGATTGGGATTTTTGGCCGCAATGACAATCTCTGTGGCCTCCTCACCCAGCTTCTTTAATATCTTATCAATTCCCTTGTCAAACAGATAATTCGTGTAGGAACCCTCCTTGGGATGTATCTTACGATCCTTAATGACGTCAAATACCTCCTCGAAGACCTGAAGCGGATTGCTGCTCTCCTCGTAATCCTTTCTGGTGACCTCGTTAAAAAAGCAGCTTCGGGCGCCCGTGTGGCATGCGGCACCCACCTGAGATACCTTTGCCAGAATGGTATCCATATCGCAGTCCGCAGTGAGACTCTTCACATATTGATAATGACCGCTGGTTGCTCCTTTTAGCCAGAGCTCACCGCGGCTGCGGCTGAAATAGGTCATCTTGCCGGTGCTGATAGTCTCCTCATAGGCTTCCTCATTCATATAAGCCACCATCAGTACCTCCAGTGTACGGTAATCCTGTACCACCACAGGCACCATGCCGTCACTGTTTAACTTAAAATCAGACCATTTGAAGGCTGCCTCAAAGGTCTCCACCTGTATCCCGTTCTCACGGCAGAGATTTTTCAGGGTCAGAGTTTCCCTGTAATTATCATTGATCGTGTTGCCGGTTACACCGCACACATTATCATAGGAAAAGATTTCCATCAGCTTATTCAGCGCGATCTGGTTGATCTGCACATAAAAGGGCAGTTCTGTGATCTCCTGCGTCTCACGGATCTGATGAGGATTCATCAGCACCATGGAGGACACATATTTCTCAACCAGATCCTTATTGGCCGTGATCACCTGAGGATCATCATAGCTCACCAGGATCTTATCCCTGCCAAATTTCAGGGAAACCTCCTCGGTGATGCCGATATTACTCTCCTTTTCATAATTCAGAACCGCTTTTTTGCAGCCCGCATAGAGAATTTTCTTCACATCCTCCATACGCTTTACATTTCCTGCGCCGATCACGTCAACCTCCGCAGCCTCGCAGATTTCTTTTAGTATATCAAGGGCCGCCTCATGCTCCCCGTCACTCTCCGACATATCGAAAACAATCAGCTCATCCGCATTGTTCTCATTGTAGAGATGCACCAGGCGCAGAGGCTCCGTCTCCACGATGGAAGTATCGTTAAGGCTTCTCACCGCATGTTCATGATATAAATAAATACAGGGTACAAATTTCTTCGTTATCATATGCAAATCATACCTTTCCAACCTGTTGTTCGTTTCATTCATAGCAGCTGTTCTTATGGAAATGCAGGATTCCGGAAGGATACAGCGGTCTATAGACTTCCTTTTGTACTGAGCACATCTGTGATGCGCGGATCCGTTCCCACAGCCTGATCCAAAGCCTTTGCAAAAGCCTTGAACATAGCCTCTATCATGTGATGCGCATTGATGCCGTCCAGCATCTTGATGTGCAGATTCATACCGGCGCTGTAGGAGACGGCATAGAAAAATTCCCTCACCAGTTCGGTGTCCAGTTCCCCGACACGCTCTACATGAAATGTACAATCATAATTTAGCCAAGGACGGCCGCAAAGATCAACCGCACAGAGCGCCAGCGCGTCATCCATCGGCAGGATAAAGGAACCGTATCTGCGGATTCCCTTCTTATCTCCAGCCGCCTGTGCAATTGCCTGTCCCAGAACGATCCCCGCGTCCTCCACCGTGTGGTGTCCATCCACATTAAGATCGCCTTTTACCACACATTTCAGATCAAAAAAACCGTGCTTGGAAAATCCTTCCAGCATATGGTCAAAGAAACCGATCCCTGTGGAAATCTCCGGTATTCCCGCCCCGTCCAGATCCAGGGTCACGGAGATATCCGTTTCTTTTGTTTTCCGGTGTATAGTCGCTGTCCGAGCCATAACATATTCCTTTCCATATCTGAATCTGTACAAACAGTGTTTTGACCGGCAAAGTCATTTGATGCCGCTTTGGCATCAGAAAATGCTCCTGAACTGTTTGCCCGAATGCAGTTGCCTTACTCAAACCTTACTTTAATGCTGTTGGCATGTGCCGTCAGGCCTTCGCTTTCAGCAAAAATCTCAATATCCCTATGTACCTTCTCAAGAGCCTCTTTGGAATAAGATATGATACTGGTCTTCTTGATAAAGTCATCCACATTCACCGGCGAGAAAAATTTTGCCGTTCCGTTGGTGGGCAGAATGTGGTTAGGCCCCGCAAAGTAATCTCCCAACGGCTCGGAGGCGTATTCCCCCATAAAGATAGCGCCTGCATTGCGGATCCTGGTCATGATCTCAAAGGGATTGGCCGTCAGGATCTCCAGGTGCTCGGAGGCGATCTCATTCACCGCCTCAATGGCATCTCCCATGTTCTCAGCCACAAGGATATATCCGTAATTGTCCAGAGACTGCTGTATGATCTGCTTACGGGAAAGCTCACTTACGAACAGATCCACTTCCCCGGAAACCTTCTGTGCCAGCTCCTTCGAAGTCGTGATCAAAATAGCGCTGGCCATCTCGTCATGCTCCGCCTGGGACAACAGATCCGCCGCGACATAACGGGGATTTGCCGTTTCATCGGCAAGTACAAGTATCTCACTGGGGCCTGCGATGGAATCGATACTGACATAGCCGTACACCGCCTTCTTTGCCAGAGCCACAAAGATATTGCCGGGGCCTGTGATCTTATCCACCCTGGGAATGGATTCGGTGCCGAAAGCCATCGCCGCAATGGCCTGCGCGCCGCCCGCTTTATAAATAGTGTCAACTCCGGCGATATCTGCGGCAACCAGCGTTCCGGGGTTGACTTTGCCGTCGGCTCCGGGAGGGGTGGTGATGATGATCTCGTCAACACCCGCCACCTTTGCAGGTATCACATTCATAAGTACACTGGAGGGATATGCGGCCTTTCCGCCGGGAACATAGACGCCGGCCTTCGCGATAGCGGTGATCTTCATGCCAAGGATCGTTCCGTCTTCTTTGGTATCGAACCAGCTGTTGCGCAGCTGTTTGGAATGAAAAGCACGGATATTCTCCGCCGCTCTCCGGATGACTCCGATCAGTTCGGCATCCAGCTGCCCGTATGCCTCGTCGATTTCCTCCCTGGTAACCCTGATGTTGTCTGCGTTCAGAGCAAACTTATCAAATTTCAGCGTATAGTCAAAGACCGCTTCATCCTTCCGGGTACGCACATCATTTATTATTTCATTTACGGTGGCCTCATACTCTGTGTAATTGTTGGGACTTCTCTTTAGCAAACTGTTCAGTATATCATTTTTTGTCTCATTTGTTAAAGCTATAATTTTCATTCTTATACCTCCCTGTGTACTTTGAAGAGGGATGTTTACATACCCTCCTGCACATACCGATCCATCTTTGAAAATTTACTTTCAGCCTTTTGCCTTTCTGCTGTTTAAAATTTATATCCCGTAAAATCACTTGTTTCAGTATAGCACAAAACGATCTAAAATAAAACGCTTGTTAGAGATAATTTTCCCTAACAAGCGTGGATCAGATCTATGTTTCCGTGTTGATTTGTTCCGTACATGTCAACATAACAGCTCAGCTCTCGTACCGGAATCTTCCCACCAGTTCTTTCAGCATGTCAGCCTGCTTTGACAATTCCTCGGAAGACGCGGCACTTTCCTCCGAAGTTGCAGAATTGGATTCCACCACCTCGGCAATCTGCTGAATTCCGTCTGAAATCTGTGCGGCTGCCAGCGCCTGATCGTCGGAGGCGGTTGCAATCTCCTGCATGGATGTGTTTACCACCTTCGCATTCTCCACAACGGTGAGAAGGGACTCCGCCGTTTCGTTTACAAACTCAATACCCTCATCCACAGCTGCGATCGCATTCTGGATCAGATTCTTTGTATTCCTTGCCGCTTCCGAACTCTGATCCGCAAGTGCGGCAACCTGGGTGGCAACGACTCCGAAACCTTTTCCATGCTCTCCTGCCCTTGCGGCCTCAATGGAAGCATTCAGCGCAAGCAGTGCCGTCTGATCCGCCACATCTTCGATACTGCTGATGATCACGGCGATCTTATCAGAAGCGGCCCTGATCTTGTCCATGGCCTCCGTGTTGTTCTTCATATGCTCATTGCTTTCCAGGATACGGTTGTGCATATCCGAGACGATGGATCTTGTAGTCTCCGCATTCTGGGCGTTTATCCGTATCTTTTCCGAAATCTCCGCAATGGTTGCGGTCAGCTGCTCCACAGCGCTTGCCTGATCTGTGGCACCTTCCGCCAGCTGGAGCGAAGCTCCAGCCAGATCCTCCGCGCCTCTCTGGACGTTCTTCGCATTGTTATCGATATCCCGCATTGCCGAGCTTAAGGAGGTCACAATTCTCCTGAAAGACCGGCTGATCTCTGCAAAATCACCCTTATAATCCTCGTCTATCCTGATCATGAAATTGCCGTCCGACAATTCGGCAAGGTGGGTATCGATATCATTGATCACGTTTTTCAGATCCCGGACGGTCTGCCCAAGGCTGTTCATCAGGATAGCCGTCTCGTCATTTACCTCCGGCACAGGCGTATCGGTATGAAGGTCCCCCTCCGCCAAAAGCTCCAGCCGGTTTACCACTACCGTAATAGGCTGTACGATCCTTTTGCCGAGCCTGACACCGCTTTTGACCCCGTATATGGTGAACGCAATGACAAAAACAACCGTCAATCCCAGAGATACGAAGAATTTTCCCAAAAACTCATTCCGCACCGCGGCAACACCGATGCTCCACCCGTCGGTTCCCGGAACCGGTGAAAAGGCAACCACTTTGGTCACTCCGCCGTAGGAGTAGGTTCCCGTACCTGCCTCCCCTGCCACCATCCGTTTACAGATCGCACTGTATCTTCTGAGTCTTGGATTGGTATCGCCAAGGGCGATGCTGTCTTCCACACCTACCAGGGAAGAATCCAGGTCCGCGATCGTGATTCCGTTGGCATCAAGCATGAATGCCGTACCGCCCTCACCCACTTTGATGGAACGCATAATATCATTCAAGTACTCTCCGTCGGGGACATACACAACGGCTCCCACAGGTGTGGTACCGGGGATGCCGCCTTCCCACAAGGGAGCGGAGACCGCATAAGAAACTGACTTTGTAACTTCGCTGTACGCAGGTGTGGAAATATAGGTATTACCCTGCATGGCTTCCTTGAAAAAAGGCCGATCAGAAAAGTCTGTCCCGGAAAAAATATCGATTCCGCTGCTGTCTACCAGAAATCCTCTCTCAAAATTATGGTCTGCTATCCTCTGGTTCAGAATCGCTTCTTTCTCCTCCACTGAACGGTCGGGATCGGCAAGGCGGGCAATGCTTCCCGTCTCATAGGCAATCGCAACATACTGCTGAAGTGCTGCGGAGACATAATAAGCCGCCACATCAGAAGTGTTGTTGATCGTTTCGGAAATCGCACTGATAGATGCGGTATAGCTCAGAAGGGAAGTAATCACCCCCAGAACGACGCAACAGATCATGATAGTCCGCGCAAAGTTTGAAGAAATTTTCTTCTCGATACTGACAAATCCGCCGCTCTGTTTTTCTTTTGCCGGATTCTCTGATAATGTGTTACTGTTCTCATTTTGCATAAATTTCCCCCATTCCCGGTTGCTCCATTGAAATTCTCCTGTGACTGATCTTCCCCGCATTTGCCGCAGGGTTTAATGCATGCTTTTGTGAAAAGCTGAAACCGCTATACAATGCATATATCACCAGTCCAAACGTGAACAGTAACATTCTATCCGGCAGTATCCGTTTTTCATATTTATTTCCGAAGCACCAAATTATTTTATAGCAACATTATAACACTACTAGGAAAAATTGACTACGTTTATTTGTAATTATTTTGACATATCTGCCACTTTCGGAAATTTGTGCGACATTATTCATTTAAGACTTCCTGAAGCCGTGTCTCCAGTCGCCCGCGCAGCTTATTGACCAGATCCTTGATACGCTCCGTCTCCATCTGCATGCTCACCGGATTTACGATCATTCTGGCGGACAGAGGACAGACCTCCTCCAACACTTCCAGACCATTCTCCTTTAAGGTAGAGCCTGTCTCCACAATGTCCACGATCACATCGGACAGTTCCACCAGAGGCCCCAGCTCCACAGAACCGTTGAGCTTGATGATATCCACCGTCTGATGCTTCTTATCATAGAAATAATCCCTTGCAATATTGGGATATTTGCTGGCAACCCGGATCCTCTCATGATGCTGTAACAACTCTTTGGCGGATGCCGGTCCGCAGACACACATGCGGCATTTCCCATAACCCAGATCCAGCACCTCATAGACATTTCGGTTCTCCTCCAGGATCGTATCCCTTCCCACAATACCGATATCCGCCGCACCATATTCCACATAGGTGGGCACATCCGGCCCCTTTGCCAGAAAGAATCGCAGCTTTAATTCTTCATTGACAA
>JAIEKC010000373.1:0-1936 GCA_029064505.1 Acetatifactor sp. | reverse complement strand
ACCGAATAACACAGATCCTCATAATGCAGAACCGGTTAACACGGATCCTCATAATGTAGAACCGGTTAACGCAGAACCTCAAATTCCCGAACACATACAGGCACAGGCAGCACACCAGATGCGGGTCATCAGACAGGGCTCCATCGACCTGATAGGTGAGGAGACGCTGAAAAAGAAACTGGAAAGAAGTCTTCTCACCGGAACGCCCCTGAATATCAAATTCGGTATGGATCCCAGCGCTCCCGACCTGCATCTGGGGCATGCCGTGGCATTGCGCAAGTTAAAGCAGCTACAGGATCTGGGCCATACCGTGATCATCATTGTAGGAGATTTTACGGGAAAGATCGGCGACCCTACCGGGAAGAACAAAGGCAGAAAAGCTTTGACGGATGCCGAAGTCCTGCACAACGCCCAAACCTATCAGGAGCAGGTATTCCACATCCTGGACAGAGACAAAACCGTAGTCCGCTACAACGGGGAATGGCTGGAGCTGCTGCAGTTGGACCAGGTGCTAAAGCTTGCATCCACTATCACAGTTGCCAGAATGCTTGAGAGAGATGACTTCCAGACGCGTTTCCGCAACAATATACCTATCGGCCTGCACGAATTCTTTTATCCGCTGATGCAGGCATATGATTCCGTTGAGATACGGGCTGATCTTGAACTGGGCGGCACAGACCAAACCTTCAATGTCCTCATGGGCAGGAGCCTCCAGAAAGAGATGGGGCAGGAACCTCAGGCGGCACTGTTCATGCCCCTTTTGGAAGGAACGGACGGTGTGGAGAAAATGAGCAAAAGTCTGGGTAATTACATCGGCCTGTACGAAGATGCCGTGAGCATGTTCCAAAAGACCATGCAGATACCGGATGACATGATCATCAAATACTTTGAGCTGACCACGGATATTATGCCCGAAGATCTGGATGTGATCAGAAAGGAACTGGAAAACGGCCGCAATCCCAGAGATATCAAAATGCAGTTAGCCGAAACAGTGACCTCACTGTATCACACTCCCCGGGAAACACAGGAGGCGAAGGACTTTTTCATCCAGGCATTCTCAAAAAAGGAAATTCCCGATCAGGTGGATACCCTGGACGTACCTCACAGACAGGGAAAGCTTTCAGAGTATATTCAGCTCCTGGTGGCAGCGGGCTACGCCGCCAGCGGAAGCGAACTTCGCAGAATGGTGGCACAGGGAGGCGTCAAAAGAAACGGTGTCAGAATAGACAGCGTGGAGGAAATGGTGAACTCCGGGGATGTTCTGAAAATAGGGAAACGCAGATTTGTCAAAATAATAAAACCGGAGTGAGACTCCAGGAACCATAAATCTCCGAATGCACGGGCAAAGGGGCTGTCTGTCAGTGTAAACGCCCAGCCCCTTCCCACGGCATTCAGCCGAATCCTGACATACACACTCTTCTGCCGTCTGACAGATATTCCGACCAACCACATTTCCGTCCGACAGCATTTCAGCCTGACACCCTGCAGGATACCGGCAGCTAGCTCTCACATACAATGCGCACTCGCTTACCCGAAAAGGCAATGCCGTATTTTACAATATTAGCGATTCCGTTCTTTTTCATTTCGGCATCGTAACGTTTTTTACTGATCTGATCAAGCGCTTCCTCTGCCCGCTTCTCCAAATCTTCGCCGCTGATGGACTTGTCGCACTTTAACTCGATCAGGATTCCCGGCAATCGCACTGTCCTGGGATATAAACAGATATCATATCTTCCGTCACCGGACTCTCTGTTGGAAGTGATCTTATACTGATCATCCATCAGCGCAAGCAAACCGGTTGTCATTCCATGAAAAAAGCTTTCCGACCCGGCATCATAATAGCTGATCGTCCTGTCTATATATTCCGTCAATGCATCCTGCAGCTTTCTCTGATCCACTTCGTATAAGCTTTCCACTATCTTCTCCGCAGATGACC
>JAIEKC010000372.1:0-4067 GCA_029064505.1 Acetatifactor sp. | reverse complement strand
AGCTCTAACATCTGAAAGGGTTTTGTCAGATAATCATCCGCCCCCATGGACAGCCCTTTCAGCTTATCGTTCAAACCGCTTTTCGCTGTCAGAAAAATAGTCGGAGTTCCGGCTGCCCTCTCAAGAACCTGATAGCCGTCCAGTCCGGGCAGCATAATATCCAGTACAAGCAGATCAAATTTTCCATTCTCCAGCACTTCTACCGCGGACAGTCCGTCAAAAGCCTGTGTACAATGATGCCCTGTGAGCTTTAGATTTCTGCGTATCAGTTCGTTGATGGAAAGCTCGTCCTCCACGATCAGTATTTCAGCCAATTTTCATTCACTCCCTTCAAGCGTGTCTGATGAATCATCCTCCTGTCTGTACGCCCTGTTTCGGGTGAAAATTTTCATCGAACACACTCAAGATAATAAGACAGTATAGCTCAAAAATGTTTCTGAGTTGTAAATTTTTATCCTCCCACAGAAGCTCAAGACAGAGAATGTCGGGCAAACTTTGTTCGCCCGACATTCTCTGTCTTGGAAATTCTTGATGATCATTAAAAAGAACCGCATTTCACTTCCGGACATATTTGTAAATTCATTCCTGCTATCTGCAAGCCCCTCTCTGCGGTATCTTTAGGAACTGTTCCTTAGATCAAGCACTGATCACTTCAAGATCAATGCATCGCTGTACCAGCAGATTCCTGCATGTTTCCCAGTCCGAATCCACAAAACAATCCTTATACATCCGGATGACTTTCCCATCCCTGAGCATAAGCCATACCTTATTGCCTTTTTCCTTTGTTCCACTGATGTCCGAATACTTGTAATTCACGGAAATATTGCCTTCAAGCAGCAGGATCTGTTCCTCGTCAAAGGCAATCGTCCTGATCCAGTCCTTCTGTCCATAGCTCTTCTCCATAGCCGCATATTGTCTGCCTGCTGCCAGAATATCCCTGATGAACGCGCGGTAGAAACAGAGAAACGCAATGATCAGATATGGGGCAAACCGGAAAACCGCTGCCATCCCTGTGACCACCATCCCAAATATAACCCACATAACAGTGAATCCCGATTTGGGCGGCTTTCTTTTATTTTCCCACAGCCATGACTTGTAAAGTTTCCATGTAACCCTGTATTCATTCTTTATCATTGCGTTATCCTTTTACTTTGCCCGTTATCTTTCCACCAGCTCATCCACACCGATCAACTCACAGGCTTCCCCGGTCTGGCCCTCTATTTTCACATTCTCCAGAGTCAGCTTCGCCACATTTCTGGCAAACAGCCCCCTCTTCGTACTCTCGGGCACCGTTTCTGACATGGCAGGGACGCCTGACCTGGGATTCTCCGCATAGCTGACGGAAACATTCCTCATGACGATCTCCTCGATCTTCTGCTCGGGAAGCCCGTCGAAGAAAGCTGCCGCCACATGACAGTTGGTACATTCCAGATTCTCAAACACCATCTTCTTAATGGAAGGAGTCCTGTCATCCACAGGGTATACGTCTCTGGACTGTACATAAGGGGTATGTCCGTCGGGATCGCAGAAATAGAAGGAATTTACCACCAGCGGAGTCATCACATGATCCAGACCCAGATTGCGGAACGTAATACCGTCCAGGATCGCGTCTTTGCCTCTGCCCCGTCTGGTCTTGATGCGCAGACCTCTGTCCGTGCGGCGGAAAATGCAGTCCTCCACCGTCAGATCAATGATGCCGCCTGCCATCTCACTGCCCAGCGTCACCGCTCCGTGTCCGTCCTCCATCAGGCACTGACGGATCCGGATATTCTCGGACGGCGTCTTATACTTTCTTCCCATATAGATCTTACCGCTCTTTACCGCGATACAGTCATCACCCACCGAGAAATGTACCCCCAGGATATCCACGTTTTTGCAAGACTCCGGATCGCATCCGTCTGTATTGGGGGAGTCTGCGGGGTTGGAGACAAACAGGTCTATCAGCTTCAGATCCTCACTGAAATAGGGATGCAGCGTCCAGGAGGGAGAATTGCATACCTTCACCCCTGCCATGGTTATCTTCCTGCAATTATTGACAAAGAACAGGCGGGGGCGGAAGCTCTCCTTATATTTCATGGGCACCTTCCACCAGTCCTCTTTAGATGCGTTTCCGTTGATGGTGCCCTGCCCGTAGATCACCACATCCTCCACACTGACGCCGCAGATAATGCCGGTATACATGTTTAAGGGATTCCCTTCCCAGCTTCCCAGATTGTAGCCGTCCGTCTCGTCATAGCTCTCGATCCATCCGGGGAAAACAGGGAATCTGTCCATCTCCGTGAACGCTTTTAACTCTGCTCCCCTGGCCAGTTCGATGCGGGTGTGGCTCTTTAGGAACAGGGATGTGATGCGGTAGGTTCCCTCCGGGATCAGCACGCGGCTGTGCTCGGGGCAGGCAAGGATCGCCGCCTGGATGTGATGGGTATCGTCATGCTCCCCGTCTCCCTTCGCGCCGAATCTCCTGACATCCAGAGTCACAAATTCATAGTCTGTCTTAAAAGACAGGCTGCCCGCCTTCTCGGCGCCATCCCATACTTCCACGCTGTACTCCGTGTCCGGCTTTAAGTCATACAACGAAACAATGGTTTTCACCGCAGTCAGCTTTTCCTCCCCGTTGACCAGCACACGGTAGGGCTTCCTTGTATCATAACGGCCTCCGTCCTTTATTTCCATGACAGCGCTTCTGGCTGTGTTCATAACATGAATGATTTCCATAGCTTTCTCCTATTGATTCAATTCTCTCAGATAACAGTTGCTCAAAACTATTCTATATTCAATTCCTGTATACAGGAATTTTTGCTGCATACATTGATTTTTACGGCCTGCAGTTTTTACGACCTGTAACAATTTGGATCAATCGTTACAACTTGTTTCGTCTCTGTGTTTCTATATATTCCCCCTGTCTGCACGCCCCACTTCGCGGCCTGCTGCGCCAAAATTTGGCGGGCGCAGCCCCACTTTGCCTCCCAAATTTGGGGTCTTGCATCCCACAAAGTGTGACGCACACCCCGGAGAAAGCATTTTTCTAACACGATCCGGGACACATTTCCATGCAATTTTGCAGGATAATTTTTTCCATCTGCTCTACAGATAGGACGCATATTTCTCCGCAAGCAGCACATGCGTCTCCCCTGCATGGGCAATGGCTCCGCGGATCAGCTTTTCCGCCTCTTCCTCACCGACGGCGCCGTCAGTAAAATGACCGTCCTTATAACAGTCGGCAATAACCTTTTTCACAGCCGCCTTAAACAGATACACCAATTCTATGTAGTACTCATAAAGCTGGGGAGTCACATTGTCAATGGTGTGGATCAAAGCGTCCAAAAAGCGGGCTGTTGCATCCATGGAGACCGCTTTCCTCTGCATTTCATCCAATACCTGCATCTGTTTCAGCAGATCGGGATAGCACTCCTTCTTATTACATTCCGTCTCATAATAAGCATACACCGGATAGACCCATCTCGCCGCCTCAAAGCAGTCCGGATCCACACTGCTCATGTCGAACAGTCCCTCTCCGGTCCTGGGCAATTGCTTTACCTGCCCCGCTGCCGCTGCCACCGCGTTCCTGTCTTCTCCCGCGATACCCTGCAGCGCAGCCGCTAATTGTTCCTTCATATCCATACCTCCTATAATTACTATATTTTTCTATTTGCTTTTGTCCATCAACAGCGGAAAAACCTTTCGAAATCTACCTTGCACCTGTCAGTTTGTTTATTTCACATTTCCCGGATTCAGATATATTCCCATTTGGCAGTCTTCTCCCTGTGATGATCAAGTTTACGACTCTGTTGGTCATAGTATAACACAGATTCCGAAGGAAAGCACTTTAATTATGAATTACCTTCAGACTCCAGAAATCCATAGAGGAAACTTCCAGAGTGAAAGTCAGAGTTCATGAAAACGACCTTATAGAAAGGATTTCCCTCCCTACAAGGTCGTTTAACCGCATCGTTATCTGTCTGCCGGGGCTGCCCCGTCTTACCTCGGAAGGATAAACGGATATGCCTCAGGATAAAAGGATACTGTCAATGCTTATAAAGTAACTCCCTGCTTAAAGATCGCCATGT
>JAIEKC010000371.1:0-18835 GCA_029064505.1 Acetatifactor sp. | reverse complement strand
CAATTTCCGCCCCACAGATCCTGCTCACGCGGCGAAACGGATTTCCGGAATTCCTGAGCTCACACGTCACGAAAAAAGCAGTTCGGATATTCCGGGGATGTACTCTGTTATAAGCTCTCGATATCATGACAGACAGAACCCGGCTTCGGAAAGGCTGGTGGTTGGATAAATGGGGGATCAGCAAAAGTGTTCTTCGCAAAGCCTCAGTAAAAGAGAGATCAAGATTCCGAGAGTATATTGTTGAGAAAGGAAGGCCGCTGATGTACAAGAATAAAATACCCATAACCTTCCGAAAACGCATGATACTGTATAATCTTCTGGTAATTGTCTGCATCGCATTCCTCATCAGCATCTATACCTACTCTTTCTATAAGAATGATGTCATTGACAATGAGGCTGCCAACTCCGCCAACCGCCTGCATCTGGTCGCATCCAGAATTGAGATCGCCTGTGACGAAATCATTAATATTGTCCAGAATTGCGCCGGGCGGCAGTCCTTATTCCTCACCGCCATCCTCTCCGGAGGCAGCATGCGTTCCAATGAGGAATCCAATATTTATGCTGCCAACGTACTGAGAGACCTCTGCGCCATCTCCGGTTACAGTGAATATATACACAAAATTACCGTGTATGAGAAGGACTCTCTTTTCATACAGGCAGGAACCTCCTACGGCAGCCTGCATGATGCCGAATGCATCATGACTGCGCCCTGGTTTGACGAACTGCTCAATAAGAACATGCAGGAATACACCTTAACCCTCAGAGATAACCCGTTTCCCCTGAACGCCAAAACCATCCCCCAGATACTTCCTCTGATACGCCCTCTTCAACATTCCAGAAAGGAATCTCCCCAGGATGCATGGGTCTGCCTTACGCTTTCTCCCAGGCTGTTCCAGGATACCATGGAGCTTTTATCCCAGGACAGGTCTATCCTTATCCTGACCAGTGATTTTTCACCGGTCAGCAGTATGAATATGGAATCCTTTTCCCAGACGGAGATACAGGCCTTTCTGAATGCCCATCCGGAACCTGCCGGCTGCTCAAGGGTACAGTTGTCCGGTACGAACTGTATTTTGGTCTGGGAACGCCTGTCCGTCAGCGGGTTGATGCTCTGTGAAGTGCTGCCGTTGGAAAACATATCACTGAACCCCAACGCCATACGCGCTACTGTGGGTTTGGTTTTTATTTCCAGTATTGTTGTCGGATTTACCCTGTCCTTTTTGTTTACCCGTTATCTGACACGCCCCATGATGCGCCTGATCAGGCATATGGATGTGATTTCCTCCGGTGATTTCAGCAAAAACCCGGATATTGAATCTGATGACGAGCTGGGGATCATCGGACGTCAGATCAACGATATGTCCTCCCATGTATCCGTTCTCATGGAAGACCGGATCCGGGATGAACAGGAAAAAATGAACCTGGAAATCAAGATGCTGCAGGCCCAGATCAATCCTCATTTCCTATACAATACCCTGGACTCCATCAAATGGATCGCGACCATGCAGCGCAATGCCGGAATCGTGAAGGTGGTCTCCGCTCTCTCCTCCCTGCTGAAAAATATGGCAAAGGGATTCAATGAGAAAGTAACCGTCCGTCAGGAACTGGATTTTCTTGACAATTATGTCACCATAGAAAAAATACGTTATATTGAACTTTTTGATGTCGAAATCTCTGTGGATGACCCTGCGCTTTACGATGCCCGCATCATAAAGCTGACTTTGCAGCCACTGGTGGAGAACAGCATCTTTTCCGGCATTGAGCCCAGCGGAAAACCGGGATTGATCAAGATCCACATCTACTCCCGGGAACAGATACTGTATATCAGCATCCACGACAACGGGATAGGCATATCGGAAGAAAATATCTCCCGGCTGCTGACTGATACCTCCCGGGTGACACGAAATTATATGAGCGGGATCGGACTGCCCAATGTTGACCGCAGAATCAAATTGGTATACGGCCCGGAATACGGCATTAAGATAGACAGCGAACCGGGAGTCTACACCTGTGTTACCGTATCGCTTCCATTGGAATTTACACTCATGAACGAAAATATTTGCCGACCTAAATTTAACGAGTGAACGCATCGGCAGTGTTGAACAGAAAGCGGCAGATAAATGCGTTCACGAGTATAGCAATTAGAGGAGTTTCTTATGTATCGAATTATTTTGATCGACGATGAACCTTTGATCCTGGCAGGAATCGCCTCCCTGATCTGCTGGGAAGAGCACGACTGCTGCATCGTGGGGAAAGCCACGAACGGCCACGATGCCATTGATCTGATCCTGGAGGCCCAGCCGGATATCGTCATTACAGATATCCGCATGCCGGTGATGAACGGCCTGGAATTGATCGAAGCCTGTCAGAAAAAGAATTGTGAATTCGCTTTTATATTCCTTACCAATCTGGAGGATTTCCAGCTGGCAAAGCAGGCCGTACATCTGGGCGCCATCGACTATCTCGTAAAGCTGGATCTTCAGCCCCAAATGCTGGTCCAGGCTCTGGACCGGGCCAAGGAATATTGTTCCCGTATGGAAAGTCATCACAACAGGGAGCTATATACACTTCTTTTAAAGGACGCACAAGACCAGCAGGAGCGCAATTACTTTTCCCAGCTCATTCTGGGGCCACCGGACAGCGGACTTCCATCCAACCCGGAAATATCCGCCCGCTATCAAAATGTATATCTGATCTTACTGCAGATGAAACCGGAGCAGATTCTTTTCGGACATGCGGAAAACTATGATTTTCAATTTATATCCAATCAGCTTCTGGATATTGTATCAGGAATAGGAGCGCGTTATTTCTCCGATCACACTATATTGATGCCACAGAATGACACTTTGCTCCTTGTGGCCTGTCCAAAACCGGAAAGCGATAATGAAAAATCTCTCTCCGAATGCTGTACGAAGGTGAGTGTGGCTCTGGGAACCTATTTCGCCCTGACCGCCCTCTTCGGCATCAGTCAGAAAAAAGCCGACACCTCCATGCTCCCGGATGCTTTCAGGGAAGCGCAGTCCGCCCTTAACCACTGTTACTATGAGCCCTCTCTGCGCATTGCGTTTTACAGGAATCAGGATTCCCGTCTCCGGCCCCCGGCACAGAGAGAATTCAATATCAACTTCCTGAAAAAGTCCATGTCTGCCGCCGTACTGGAAAATGAAAGCCGGGCCCTGAAAGAAATCTTTTCCGAGCTTTCCGAACTGTTCACACAGTATAAACCGGACAAAACCCAGGCAGTCAGCGCCTGCATCAATATCTATTCCTATCTGCACGACCTGCTGCAAAATGAAAGCTTCGAAGAGAACGCTTTCCCCTACAGCATCGATATCGCCGAACAGTTGTCCCGTCTGGGCAGTCTGAACGATATCCTGCAGTGGCTGGACAGCTTCTGCGATACAATATGCACCCTGCTGACGGAGCGAAAGGAAAAGCGCTCCGATAAATTTGTCCATATGGCGAAGCGCTACATCCACGAACATTATAAGGAAAAACTGACATTGTCGGATATCGCGGACTATTTGAAAATAAGCCCCGGGTACCTCAGCACCTCTTTCAGCAACTATATGAATCAAACCGTTTCCGATTATATTGCCCGGTTGAAAATCGAGCATGCCAAGGAGCTGATCGATTCCGGACAATACCTGATCTACGAGATTGCAAACCAGCTGGGCTTTGAAAATGCCTATTATTTCAGCAAGGTATTCAAGAAAGTAACGGGCATATCCCCCAAGAATTACGAATGCAGGCACAAATTGAACCAAAGTGAGAAAAACCATAAAAATATTCCTCTCGAAAAGGAGAATGAAAACTATGAGTAAAAAAGTAATTTTGATCATGACTGACACAACCCGTACCGACATGCTGGGCTGTTACGGCAACCCGGACATGATCACACCCAATCTGGACCGGCTGGCTGCTGACGGGATCCGCTTTGAAAAGGCCTACACGACACAGCCTGTGTGCCAGCCTGCCCGTTCCGCCATCTTTACCGGATCTTATCCCCACTCCTGTGCCGGTTGGTCAAACTGCATGGGACTTTCCGACAATGTTCAGAATATCGGCCGCCGTCTGAGTGACCATGGTATCCACAGCGCCTATATCGGAAAATGGCATCTGGACGGAGGCGACTACTTTGGACTGGGCAGATGCGCAGACGGCTGGGATCCCGAATACTGGTATGACATGCGCAATTATCTGGATGAGCTCACACCGGAGGAACGCTGGCTTTCTCGCCAGTCCCAGAGCATGGAGACGCATGACATCAAAGAGGACTTTACCTTCGGACACCGCTGTTCTGACAGGGCGATCGACTTCCTCAGAAAGCATCAGGGATCAGATCAGGACTATTTTCTGGTAGTCTCCTATGACGAACCCCATGATCCCTGCCTCTGTCCCAGAGAATACTGGTCCCAGTATGAGCACGTCGAATTCCACCGCAAAAACAATCTTCTGGACACTCTGGAAGACAAACCCGAGCATCACAGGATCTGGGCCGTCAGCAATTACAGAAAAGCAGCTTCACCTGACTTTTCCATGAATTTCAAATATTTTCTGGGATGCAACAGTTTTGTGGATCATGAGATCGGACGTGTGTTAAAGGCAGTGGATGAGTATGCCGACGATGCGATCGTCATCTATACCTCGGACCACGGCGACATGCTCTACTCCCACTCCCTGACTGCCAAGGGACCTGCCATGTACGAGGAAATCACCCACATCCCCCTTATTGTGCGGGGCTTCGGCCGAGATCAGATCGATTCCCATCCGGTCTCCCACATCAATCTGGCACCCACCATCTGCGACATTTTCCAGGTGCCCAAACCGAAGGTTTTCGAGGGAAAAAGTATTTATGAAGAGTTGAAAACAGGTCAGAGAACCAACGATTACATATTTATGGAATTCGGACGATATGAGGTTGACCATGACGGATTCGGCGGCTATCAGCCTGTCCGCTGTGTCTTTGACGGGCGGTATAAGCTGGTCATTAACCTTATGACCTCCGATGAACTTTATGATCTGGAAAAAGATCCCGGGGAAATGAAGAATTTGATCCTCGACCCCTCCCTGGATGAAGAAAAGAAACGCCTGCACAAGGCTCTACTCGACAATATGTACGACACACGCGATCCGTTCCGCGGATATTACTGGGAAAACCGCCCGTGGAACAGCTATCCCGAGGATAAGACCTGGGATAGCCGTTTGATGACCAGGCAGAGAGAAAATGACGAATATGAACCCCGTCAGTTAGATTATAATACCGGACTTCCCGTCAGGGAAGCTACCCGGAAGAAGGGAATATGCACCTCCGAACGGAAAAGTGAACCGTAGATCACAAATGATTTTTTTCCGCCAGACGTTTCATCTCGTCCCATTTCCGTTCCATATCGGCCGCCAGGGCAAACTGTGTCCTGGCGCGATCCAGGTTATGTCCCGGCCGGTGGATCCTGAAATACTTGTCCCCTTCCAGATAATCCGTCAGGAATCGCATACCGCATTCCAGTGTCATAAGCTTTGCACCCCAGGGCAGCAGCCTGACCTCCTCATCCGTCAGGCTGCCTCCGCAGCCCTCCAAAAAACCTTTTAAATAGGCTTCATACAGCGGAAGGGACAGGGACACCCTGCTCAAGTCCCTCTCATCCTCCTCTGCCGTGTTGGCACCGAAGCGGATGGAATCGCCGAAATCAAACACTGCGGTGCCCGGCATCACCGTGTCCAGGTCGATGATGCACACCGCCTGCTTTGTCCGATTGTCAAGCAGAATATTGTTCAGCTTTGTGTCATTATGGGTAACACGCCAGGGAATTTCCCCGCTGTTCAGCTTATCCATCACAATGGACATTTCCTCTTTTCTGTCTTTCACGAAAGCGATCTCATTGACCACCTCCTGCGCTCTGCCGCATGCATCCTCCTCCAATGCCCTGCAAAACGCTTCATAACGTTTCGGCGTATTGTGGAAGTCCGGGATCGTCTCTGTCAGCGACGACACCGGATACGCATCCAGAAGTTTCTGAAAATGCCCGAAAGCCTCCGCACTCCGGTAAAAGACTTCTTCGTTTTCCACCGTGTCATATCCCATCGCATCCGGGATGAACAGGTACATCCTCCACCAGTTCCCCATGCTGTCCACGTAATAGTCTTCCCCGCTTTTGGCCTTTACCAGGGTCAGCGTCTCCCGCTGCGGATCGCCGCCGTCCCGGATGATCCGGTCTCTCAGATATGTGGTGACACCGGATATATTCTGCATCAGGCCTTTCGGATCCTTGAACACAAGAGTATTCATCCGCTGCAAAACATACCGATGACTCTCTGCACCCGGCTCGCCGTCTGCCGTGCAGAGCAGAAAGGTGTCATTGATATGGCCGTTTCCGTAACGCCTGCACTCTGTCGGTTTTCCCTCTACACAGAACTGACCGACAGCCTCCTCTATCTTTTCACATGTCCCTGTGGCAATCTCTTTATAATCCATTATGACTCCTCCCATAAACTCTCAGGGTACATACCCGCTTCCTTAAACCCACGGACGGCCTTCACCACCCTCTCCTTGTCTTCCCTGTATGTAACGCCATACCAGCTGTCGGCGGAGTGGAGGACTTTCACATCCGCCCTGCCTTCCCGGATCAGCTGATCCACCACAAAGGGCAGGAAATACTCGGACTTCAGGGGGTTGCTCTTCAGGCTGCTGTCAAGGAACGGCGGAAAACGGTTTCCCAGCTCCTCCAAAATACTGGGGGTAAATCCCCACAGGTTCATGGATACAATGGTGCCCTTCGGCAATGCCGTCCAGCATGCCCCGTCATCCTCCGTGTACTCCGCCAGGTCTCCATGCTTCTCGATCCTCGTCCTTTCCACGATCTCCCGCAGCATACCGTCCTCATTCACCGTACACACCCCTCTGGCCACATGTCCATGCTCCGTCAGGGTTTTATACAGGTCATATCCCACCATGGTGTAATGATGCTTTTCGTCATCTTCCATATGGGACAGCTGGTTAAAAATGGTCCGAAATGCGGACTTGCCATAATAATCGTCGGCATTGATCACAGCAAAGGGCGCTCCTTGCAGTTCTTCGGCACAGCAGAGCACCGCGTGGCCGGTCCCCCAGGGCTTCACTCTCCCCTCAGGGCATACATACCCCTCCGGCAGCCGGTCCAGCTCCTGATAGGCATAGACCGTCTCCACATGCTTTTCCATTCGACTGCCGATCTGCTCCCTGAACTCCTTCTCTATGCTCTTTTTGATCAGGAATATGACCTTCTCAAATCCTGCCTCCACCGCGTCATATATGGAAAAATCAATGATCAGGTTCCCATGACCGTCAATGGGGTCGATCTGTTTCAATCCTCCATAGCGGCTTCCCATTCCTGCCGCCATGATAACAAGTACCGGTTTTTTCTTCATCATTTCCGCCTCTTTTCTCTGCATGTTATACGAATGCAGCTTCGCCTGAATACCTGTGATCCCGTGTATCGTTATACCGGGTCTTCCCGTTCCTTCTCCCACAAAAAGGGATCCCCCAGCATGGTCAGGTATTCCTTTAACCGTTTCCTGAATTTCAATATCTCTTCTTCCCGGCAATCCCGTTCCACTACACGGGGATGGAGCTGCCACGGGTCATTTTTATCGTCGTACAGGTATTCCGCCTGCTTATCCTCCGGCATATAGCCGTTGGTGATCACATAAGTTTTTTCCCGGGTCTTGATCCCACGCCACCCGTGGGCCTTGTGAGTCTGCCCCAGCGCGGCGAAAGCGGCTCCGCTTTCCGGTGAGCCCGGATAGGAACACAGGAACATATCTTCCGGTTCCTGTCCCGTCGGTTTTTCCCCGAGGACGGATGCCCTGTGACTGATCCCCTGGCAGGTATCCGGCACCGGCAGATCCAGCAGATCCAGCATGGTGGGCATATGATCAGGGCTGGCAAATATGGCCTGATTCTTTCCCGGCCGTATCCGGTTTTTCTGCCGCATCAGCAGGGGGATGTGTATCGATTCCTCATACCAGACATTTTTGCTCATGAGCCCGTGTGAGCCCAGCATTTCCCCATGGTCAGCCGAAAGTACCACCAGGGTATTCTCTTCCATACCGTTCTCCCTCAGATAGCTCAATATCCGCCCGAACTGCTCGTCGATCCCGTACACCGCGGAAAAATACTGTCTGGCTATGGTCTCCATCTCCGGTGTGCGCTTCTCCGCAGGTACATTGGGGCGCCATGCTATCTCCAGATCCCGGAACTTTTCATAATAGCGCTCCGGTACCAGCTCATAGGGCAGGTGGGGAGGATTGTAGGATACGAACAGGGCAAAGGGGGTGTCGCCCTCCCTGTGTCCGTCCAGATATTCCAATGCCTTATCCGTCTCATATTCCGCCGACCATTTCCCCGGACGGATCTGCTCCGGCGAATCCGCCCAGTAATGGGGATTCAAATGATCGTCATGGGCTCCATAGGACAGCCAGTACTCAAAGCCCTGGCGTCTTTCTCCCGGCGGTGTGTAGGCATCCCAGCCTTCCGCCCCTGATTCCGGGTGGCTCGTGAAGTTCTGTTCCGATGCGTCCAGATGCCACTTCCCGATGTACGCAGTCCTGTACCCCGAATCCTGCAATACATTGCCGATGCAGGTCTCCTGGGGTCTCAGCATCAGCTTTTCCTCCAGACCCACCTTACAGTTGGTCCACAGTCCGATGGAAAAGGGATATTTCCCGGTCATCAGACTTCCCCTGTGGGGAGTACAGAGGGGAAATGTGCTGTATGCGTTCTCAAAGCAGAGACTCTCCTCCGCAAAAGCATCCATGTTTGGTGTGACCGCCTGGTCTGCGTGGACACACCCCATGGCATGATATCTCCATTGGTCTGCAAAGATATAGATCAAATTCGTTTTCATTTTGTCCTGATGACACCTCCTTTTACCGCACAGCCTCTCCGAATCTCCCTTATACCCGCCTTTGCGGCCGATTTCCCGCAAAATCACGCTCAAAGAGACTCCGAGAGTCTATGTGCCGCCAGTATGCTTACCAGTAAGGCCTCCAGTTCCTGCAGCTTCGCATCAGCGCTTCCATGTAAAAATAATCTCCCCAGGTATTACACTCGTCCACGCCCCGGTCAGTGCATGTATTGTATTCGGAAGATCTGGCATATGTCCCGTGAAGCAGCAGTCCGTTGGATCTGGTCAGATCCCCGTTCCCGCACTCCGCGATCAGCGCGTGAAGCATCCTGTCTGCCGCCGCTTTGTAACGGTGGGCTTTCTCCTCCGGCAGATGGGGAACCATCTCCAGTATGCCGCACACGGCGATGGCCACTGCGGAGGAGTCCCTGGGTTCCGTGCTTCCGGTGTCGAAATCGAAATCCCAATATGCGATCAGATCCTCCGGCAGGTGCTCCACGAAATAATCCGTCACCCGATAAAACAGCTCCTTATACGCTTCCTCCCCCGTATACCGGTAGCTCAGGGCAATGCCGTACACACCCCATGCCTGCCCCCGGGCCCAGGCGGAGTTATTGCGGTTCCCCTGATGGGTCACGCCCACAGTGGGCTCTCCTGTCTCCATGTCGATAAAATGTGTGTGGTATGTGGAGTTATCTTCCCTCAACACACATTTCATGGCCGTGTGAATATGATTCACCGCCTTCTCCCGATAGGATCCGTCGCCCGTAACCTCACTGGCCCAGTAAAGAATGGGGAGATTCAGCAGGCAGTCGATGATCAGACGGTACTCCGAAGGCTCATTCACATTTCCCCAGGCCTGCAGGAACCGGCCCTTCTCACGGTAGCGGGACGCCAGGTGATCCGCCGCCAGAAGCGCCGCTTTTTTGGCGGTCTCATTTCCGGTCAGCTTATACGCTGCCACACAGGAGAGACTGAACAGGAAACCCATGTCATGATGGTTCACGTCGATCTTCTCCTCTATGCGGTGCAGAAAACTGTCCACCTGCACCTCCGCCGCAGCTCTGTATTTCGGGTCTCCCGTATACTCATAAGCCAACCACAGGACACCGGTCCAGAAGCCCGTGGTCCACTCCACATTTTCCGTTCTCTCGTAAAATCCGTTCTCACTGTTGGAGTGGGGAAACTTATCCGTGTAATCCGGCAAGATCGCTTCTATGATGCGAAGCGCCTGTTCAAAGGCCGCCTCCACCTCCCCTTCCCGCAGTTCCGGATACTTCATGATCGTCTCGTATGTCTGTGCCATTTTCCCTCCGTTCCACGCCGGCAGTCCACAAATGACTAATGAACGCGGCGCTATTTTTTATTTCGAATGACAGCCCTGTACCACATAACGGCCGTCTCACTCTCCAATATCCGAATCATTTACCTATGTACATTTTACCACGACGGCAGCTTCCGGGCAATATATCCCTGCGGATATCCGACAGCCCTTTTACCTCCGTCCGAACCGGTTCCCGCCTCTCAGGGCGTTTCAAACACATGCTCCGCACTCTGTCCCGGACAAAGCTCCAGCTCCACGTCGGTTGTACCGCAGCAGACCGTTACCGTCTGCTCCTTCAGACTTCCAAGACGGCATGTCACACGGTTTTCATCCCATCTGATATCCATGGTGATTCCTTCCTTCAGCCGAAGCCCACGCACCTCCCCCGAATTCCACTCTGCCGGCACGGCAGGCAGGATACAGACCCTTCCTTCCTTTTTTTGCGCCAAAGTCTCCGCAATTCCCGCACAGAATCCGAAATTTCCGTCAATCTGAAATGGCGGATGGGAGTCAAACAGATTGCCTTTCACGGAATTTTTCAGGAAAAGCCTGATATTTTCTTCCACGGCTTTCCGGTCCCACAGCCGGGCAAACATGCAGATCAGCCACGCCCTGCTCCATCCGGTGTGGCCGCCGCCATTCTCCAGCCTGACCTTCAGGGTCTTCCGGGCCGCTTCCGCAAGCTCAAAACCGCCCTCGTAGATCCGCCTTCCGGGATACAGACCGAACAGGTGGGATATGTGTCTGTGTCCCTTTTCTGTCTCCTCATAGTCTTCATGCCATTCGCGAATGCGCCCGTCCGCCGTCAGTTGCACAGGAGGCAGATGTTTCAGGATTTCCTCTGCCATGGCACAAATGTCGCTTTCTCCGCCTCCGATCCGCCTGCTTCCCTCCAGGTAGCCGCTGCACAGCTCATACAGGATCTGATTGTCCATGGCCGGCGACATGGTTACGGAAGCTGTCTGTCCGTCCTCTGTGCGGTAAGTGTTCTCCGGAGACACGGAAGGGACGGTCAGCCACTGACCGTCTTCCCCCCTGTACAGGAAATCATAAAAGAAAAGAATGCTCTCTCTCATGATGGGAAGCGCTGTCTCCCGCAGAAATTCTTCATTCAGGGTATAAAGGTAATGGTCGTACAAATGCAGACACAGCCAGGCCTCCCCCATGGGCCACATATAGGCGCTGGGCGGAAGACCTTCCACATCCGTATCACCGCCGCATTCAGTATTGTGATGAGCCACGCTGCCCCTGCAGCCGTATATCTCCCGCGCGGTGCTCTTCCCGTTCTCCGCCACCTTCCGAAGCAGCTCCACAAAGGGATCAAAACAGGGCGACAGGCCGCAGGAATCCACCGGCCAGTAGTTCATTTCAAGGTTAATGTTTATGGTATACTTGCTCTCCCACCGCGGCGTGTAGCTTCCGCACCAGATTCCCTGCAGATTTGCGGGAAGACGGCAATTGTACGAGCTGCCGATCAGAAGATATCGTCCGAATGCAAACAGCTGATTGATAAGATACCTTCGCACGTCCTCCTCATCGCTTCTCTTCAACAGTTCATCCATGGGAATACGGCTGTAGTCGCCGCAGGCAAGTGTCAGAGACATGGTGCCGTACAGCTCTCCGTAATCCTTCAGATGGGTCTGCAGAACCGTCTCATATCCCGCCTCTTTCGCTGCGGTCAGTCGTTCCGCACAGACCTTCTTTGGATTCTCCCGGGCAAAATCCGTCTCAAGATCAAAGTAAATCACGGCCTCCGTGGCATCCCTCACTGCCAGGTAGTCCCCCATCTGCAGACTTCTCCCGTCATGCTCCGCCAGAGTCGCGGAAGCATAATATGTCACGCCGTCTCCGCACCGGCCTGTCAGATACACCGAGTCCGTTCCGTTCCCGCCGCTGTAAAGTTCAAAAGGGCGTCTGTTGATATTGAACTGAAATCTGAGCTTATGACTTCCTTCCGCCCGAAGCCGCATGGCCAGCACCTGATACCGCATACTGACAAAATACTCCCTCGTATACATGGTGTCGCCAATTCTGTAGGTCACGCAGGCAACGGCCTGCTGCAGATCAAGTGACCTCTCATAATCCTCCGTCTCCCCCGGCGGGTGTCGGAACAGGAAATTCATGTCGCAGGCCATCTGATAGGGCCTGACATATTTCGGGTTTCCGGTCATGGCCAACTGACATAAGTCCTCCGCCTCTTCCACCTTACCCTCCAGGATCAGCCTGCGGATCTCATTCAGGTATTTCGGCGCACAGGGATTCTTCCTGCTCCTCGCGCCGCCGTACCACATGCTCTCCTCATTTATCACGATCCGTTCGTTTCCCGTCTCTCCCCAAACACACGCACCCAGCCTTCCGTTTCCCAGCGGAAGCGTCATTTCCCATTCCGCCGCCGGCTTGCGCAGCAGATATCCTTCTCCCATCTTCATTGTCAATCTCCATTCTGCCGCCCTGCGGTCTCCCGTCTCAAAAGGTCAACCGGCAGGTGCGGAAGCTTTAAGTCCTGCGGAGTGTGACCTCACGTCCCGCTCCGTCCTTTCCCCAGAAGCGGAGCTCTGTCTCCCCGTCTCTGATCTGCGCCTGCACCTCCGCCGTCTCTTCGGAAAGACTCCAATGTCCTTTCAGGATCACTGTACACCATTTTCCGATGCTTTCATTCTTCAGCCAGGTTCTGGAATACAGGCTTACCTCCTTCTGATTTCCGTTCTCATCCAGCTGATCCGGCTCCTGTCCTTCGTAGAGCCGCAGGTCAGGGTCACAGAAGCTGATATGCAGCTCCTCCCCCTGCAGCCTTTCCATGATCAGGCAGGGGGTCTCGGCTCTCAGAACCGTTCCTCCGTCTCTCTCCGTCACAGAACACGCCTCGAAGAACACATAGGCATATATTCCCGTCTCCTCGTCGTATACGGCATGGAGAGCTTCGTTTTTCCGGAGGATCCGGTAAATACTTTTCTCACCATCCTCCGGTCCGGTCACCCCGGATATCTCCGTTTCCGCCAAAGCGCTCTCCGAACGGATCCGTATCATGTACTCATAGTCCTCCCGCCGGGGCGCGTTCCCATGGCTGATCCAGGCTTTCTCATACCGGGCAAAGGCAGGTTCTCCGGTGTCCTGGGTCCGTGATTCCTGTATGCCCCGGGTCACAACGACCTGCTGCCCCGCAGGGACGATATATTCATTCCCGGAAGGATCTCTCAGCTTCAGGACGGTATCGCCGGGATATTTTGTCAGTTCCCTGTCATTTTCCTTCTGATCGCCTCCGGATTCCGTACCGCCTGCGGCATTCTCCGTCGGACATTTCCCGGAGCTCTCCTTCCCCAGCCAATGCTGATACAGGGTGGTCACCGTCTCGTACTTCTCTCTGCCGTCTTCCACATCGCTGCCCAGACAGATGATCCGATCTTCGAAGAAGAACCAGCTCTTTCTCGCCCGCAGGCTGCCGTCATATTTTGCATGTCCGTGGAGCTTCATGCCGAAACATCCCTGACGTCCCTCAAAGGACACACCCCCCGCAAAAGCCTCGTCCGACAGAAGCATCTCTTCAAAGCCGGCAAATTCATCCACTACGCACACACGCTGGCGCAGCTCCTCCCAGGGCAGTACCACCGAGGTTGTCCCGGGGAAATGATTCCAGTCCCATCCCTCCTGCCGGAAGCCGCTGTCCCCATTGTTCACGGGAGTTCCGCTTCCGAGGATCTGCAGACTGCCGTATGTGATATATCTGCCATAGAGATTATTCTTTTCATAGGTCTCATTGCCCCACAGATATCGGCTGTGTCCCCGCACACAGGCCATCCACTCCTCTCTGCGGTGGATCCCCGCGCAGGCATAATTCATGACAAAATGTCCCTCCGGAGCGCGTTCCGCCCGGTATCCCCGTGTTCTCAGCTCCTCCCCGGGAGGGAAAGGCTTGTATTCCGCCAGACGCAACAGTGCCCCCGCCATTTCCGCATCCACCGGTACCGCTCCGTCCTCCCCGGCTTCCGCCCCCGGAAGACCTGCCATGGCCATACAGTAGAAGGGCCTCAGATCGGTGATCCCGCTCATCTCTCCGACTCCCCTGGGATGTCTGGCAGACATGCTCACCGGCCAGTTGTACCGGTTGCAGTAAAGCCTCATACACAACAGAGCGTTGCGCATGGTCTGATGCGCCTCTCTCCCCAGGGCAAAACGGGTCCCGCTCAAGGCATATACCACCGGAGCCGCCCCCTGAAAACCGCCCACAGCATAGGCAGGGTAATGTGCCGCATGATGGAATGTGCTTCCGTCCGCCTTATACGGCCCCTCCAGTCCCGGCGCCGGCTTCAGGACGGCATTCAACCAGTCCCGGAAAGCATGAAGACAATGAATCTGAAAGCACTCATCCTCCGTCATAAGTATGGAACACAGTATTCCCCACAGCAGCGTGTTAAGAGTATCCGTGCTCTCTCCCTGCAGCTCCTCCGGCTCTCTGAAGATCCGACCTCTGCCCGAAAACCAGCCTGTCATCTCCGCCGTGTCTGCAAGCAGCCCCTTTTCTTTCAGAGGCTTCCGCATTAAGAATACGGACACATACAGCTCTCTCATAAGGTAACCCATATGATGGGTCGTGCCCAGGGAAGAACCTGCCGCCCATCCCTGCTCCCACAGATGCTGCAGCAGTTCCGCAAAGTGGCCGGCGGCCTCCTCCTTCAGCAGATTGTCCCCTTCGTGCCAGAGACAGGCGGCACGCAGCAGCAGCCCTCCGCATTTCCGGATCCCCACTGCCCCGGTGAGCGTCTTCAGCCGCTCCGCCTCCTCTCCGGGATAAGCCGCCCAATGATGCACGGCGTCCACATTCACCCCGCCGTACAATCCGTTCCGCCCCTTCTTCAGGTTCAGTCCGGCATACTGCTCCCAAAGGGAAGCGGCAGCCTCCACCGTTCCGGATATTTCGCCGGGGGAAGAAGCGGGCTCCTGAGCCGTTTCACCCGGGTCAAGACGGAAGATTCCCAGAAAATACCGCTCCATCCTTTCTTCTATGAAATTTATCTCTTTGCGAAGCTTCTCCTCATCCTCCCGCCCGGTCTGCGACTTCCCACTCTCCGCCGCACAGAGCCTCTCCCGCTGCTGCCTCTCCAGCCGCAGGAAACGCAGCAGCGAGGTCCAATGGGCATTTACCGCCTTATCCACGGAAGGATTCACAAAGGGCACCTGCAGATCCGGTACCGGATGTCTGGGATCAATGGGCACGGAAGTGATCATCTGATCCAACCAGATGTGTTCCCTGCCGTCTCCCGTCCTGCTCAGACGGATCTCGTCCATCCCCTCCTCCGGTTCCCCTTCCATGTCCCGGAAAGGCACCCAGCAGGTGCGCCAGCCCCGAAAGTCCTGTCCGAAGTCAAAATGGCAGCACTTCCGCCCCTTCTTATAGAAAGAGAAACGCACCGCTTCCGCCCCTGCTTCCTCTCTGTACAGCCAGATCACAAAGCAACAGCGATCCTGATTCGGGCCGCCTGCTCTGAAATGGCGGTACTCCACAGGCCCCTTCAGAATCAGCTCCGCGCCACCTTCCGTCTCCCAGCAAAGCGACTGCTCTCCGTCCCTGTAATGTTCCCTGTCCGTCCTTACTGTGGAATTAACCGCTGTAATTCCCTCCGGAATCCCTTCTTCAAAGGAATATACCATCTCCCGCTCCTTTCTGAAACCGCTCCAACCAGGCAGGCGCCGGCGTTCCGCCGGTTTCGTCCAAAGCCCCCGTACCGCCTCGCGATCTCTAGTACATCGAATAATAAGTAACCAGCCATATTACTTGCCTGAATTTCCATCTGCTGCGCTGGCCTCACTCAACGATGCCACCGCATCGTCTCGTTCTGCCGTCTTGCAGGCTGAAAATTCATTCTGCGTCATTTGGCTGAAAATGAATGGTACAGCACACTAATCTCTCCAGTTATCGCCAATCTCCTCCAGCCGCTTCTCCAGCCGTTCCCTCAAAAGGGCAGCCGTCTCAGGCTCCTTTTCGGAGATATCCTCCAATTGGTAATAATCATTTTCATCATCATAGAGCACGGTCATTTCATCGTCAGCATAGTTCTGCAGTGACACAAAAGTATATTTTCCTGTCTTCAGCCCCCTTGCACGATAGCGTCCAAAGCAGAAATACAGTGCGTCCGCCTCCTCATCCTCCGCTCCCGTAAGCATACAGCCGGAGCGGTCATGCCCTTCCGCCACAGCGGGGATCTGACTTTTCAGTCCCGCAAGGCTTAAGATTGTAGGCATTACATCCACGGCTCCCATGACAGTCTTTGGATTGGAGGGCGCTATCCTCCCGGGATAACGCACAATGAACGGAATATTGAAGCTGTCCCGATACCAGGGACCCTTGCCTGTCATATTGTGGCTCCCCATCAGGTCACCGTGATCGGATGTGAAAATGACGATCGTATCATCATAAATTCCCTTATCCTCAATGGCCCTCAGGATTCTTCCGAAATTTTCATCCACTCCGGTCAATGCTCCCAGGTAATACCTGACCGCCTGTTCTGCCTTACCATTGCTGAGGTTCCCGGGAAATATCCTGTCTGTCTTCTCCGCATCCCCCACATTGAAACAGGGACTTGCCAGAAGCTCCTCCGGAGATTTGTCCCGATACAGATCTGCATATTTTGCAGGCACCTGATCATACGGCGGATGGGGGGGATTGTTCGCAACAAACAGCATGAATGGCTTCTCCTCGTCCCGCACGCCTCCCCGGTTCATGATATAATCCACTGCCACATCCGCCTCATGTTCCACAGACCACTTGCCCGGACGAATGACCTCATCCGGCTTCGCCTCATTGTGCCAGTAATGAGGCTCCAGATGCTGATCACAGCAGCCATAGCCATGCCAGAAATTAATACCGTGCCGTCTCTGAGGCAGTGTGTAGCTGTCCCAGATCTTCCCGTCCTCCCGGAATCCTTCCGTAAAGGCCAGATGTGTTTCCTCAGGCGGATCCAGGTGCCATTTCCCGATATACCCCACGTCGTAGCCGCATTCCCGCAGCACGTCCGTGAGACATCTCTCGTTCTTCTTCAGATAACAGCCATGTTCCCTGGTGCCGGTTCTGCAGTTTCCCACCACTCCCGTGTGGATGCCGTATCTGCCCGTAAACATCATTGCCCGGCAGGGACTGCAGATGGGATGGTTGCTCATACAGTTCTCCATCACCGCACTCTCCCTGGCAAAGTTATCTATATTAGGAGTTATTGATGGCATTTTCCCTCTGAAATGCAGCGCATCGTGCTGCAACTGATCAGGAAATACCATGATAATATTAGGATGCTTCATTTTTCTCCTTTCTCCGGTTCCGTATGCATCCGGTTCCTCCGCTTCTGATGTCCCTTTATGCTCTGATCTGCTCCGTTACCCCACTTCCACGCATCGTGCCTGTGGACATGGGAATCTTAAGCACCCTTATCTCCCCATCCGCCTTGAATCTGACGGAGACGGCAATATGAGTCAGTTCCCTGTTCTGACAGGGATCGCAAACCGAAACGCGGACATTCCCGTCCCCTTCCTGCTCCAGCATCAGTACACAGGGATCCGACACCTCCATCGTATATTCCCCGCAGTCCAATTCCCCTGCCCGGTAAAATACGGCGGATATCCTGTCTCCTCCGAAGCAAACTGCCTGTATCTCCTCCGTATTGCTCAGCACCGTGAACAATCCTTCCGCCTGTACCGGAGTCTTCTCCGGATCCGTGCACATCCAGTAACAGTAAGCGCTGTCCTTCGGAGCCTCCCCATGATCCACGGTGATCTCCAAGATCTTCACAGCTTCATCTTCCGCACTTTTATTTGTAATATTCAGATATTCCCAGTCTGTTTTCCTTGTTTCCGCCGTCAGGGAGTATGTAGTTCCCGGAAGCGCTTTTATTCCATACAGCACGCCATCATTTCTAAAAAAGCATTTCCCGGTCTGATCTGTCACAGTGCAAAGCTCCCCGATGTTCTCTCCCTCCTCATTACAGAAGGCACCCTCAAGAAAACGCACATTATTCACTGTTGTAATAATTCTTTCGCCGTATTCCGGACGCTCGTCCCGAATACCGGCTCCCAGGAATACAAAGAGTTCATCCTGCACGAACACGGATTTATACGCCTTCACTCCCATCATTTCCTCAGTGAAGTCGTTTCGCACCGTTCCCGATCCGTCAGCCTCCCGCTTCGCCGACTTCTCATAAATAAATCCCGCCGCACCCCGCATACCATTTGCCAGCCCTCCGGCGAAATTATGAATGCTGTTGTAGCCGCTCCAGTTGGTTTCCGCCATGATACGCGACTTTTTCAGATCCCTCTCCGTGGTTCCGGGGAAGTGAGAAGGATTAAAAGTTCCTTTCGCCGTCTCATAGCTCTCCGGATCCGTCAGCAGCAGATAACTGCCGTCCCGTATATAGAAATTGCGGGTATCCGCCATTTCATGCGCACACTCCACGCCCTTACATCTGCAGGACGCCGCATTAAAATAGAAATACCTGTGAGCCGTCTTGGAGATCAGCGTGTCATTATTGAAAAAGTAACGGGTGCCGCAAAAATCCCCGTCCTCCACATTCAGCTCTCCCCGGGCAAGCACGTCCCGGAGCTTTTGCAGATCCGCTTCCTCCGCGTAATCCCCGTACCTGTTGAGGAT
>JAIEKC010000370.1:0-4806 GCA_029064505.1 Acetatifactor sp. | reverse complement strand
GAAGAGGCCATTCATGCGGCTCTCTGGAATTACGCGGAGAAAAAGGGGATTGCTATTGAAGGGCTGGAAAAACCGAAGGAGGACATTCATGAAGTCTGTCGTTCCTGATCTTGCCGAAAGTGTTGCTCGCGCTGCCGCGGATGAACGGCAGCCGGGAGAGCGGCTTTGGGCTGTTGCCGTATTTTTTGGTGGAAAAACGGCGGGAAATGGGGTATAATGAATAAAGTAATAGAGCGGATTGCGATCTGATGTAGGATTAGTGGTGGATAAAAGTGGTTAGACGAAGATACACGAGCACAAGATTATTGGATGAAGGCATGATGATCGATCAGGCGATAGTTGACCGGACCGGTCGCATTTTGATCGCGAGGAAAACCGTTTTGGATCGTTTCCTGATCGACGCCCTGCGCAAAATGGGTGTGCCCGGCGTGTATATCAGAGAGGGGGAGGAAGATCCCGACGAGGATATCGAGGTGGCTCCCGAGACGCTGGAGACGATCGCAAAGCTGAAGGTCGCGGACCGGGCCAGGGTCATTTTGTCGGACAGCGTGAAGCAGCGGGTATCCCAGGGAATCCAGTTCCTGTACAGCGATACAAAGGCGTCCGATTTTGCCAACACGGCCAATAATATCACGCACAGTCTGATGCAGGCGATCTCGGAGAATGATGCCGTTGCCATGAATATCGATGCCCTGAAGATCAGTGACGAGTATACGTTTAAGCACAGTGTGGATGTGGCCACCATGGCTATGATCATTGCCAGAAAGAGCGGGATGTCGGATAAGGATGTCTATCAGATCGGCGTGTCAGGTCTGCTGCATGATGTGGGAAAATCCCAGGTTCCCAATGAGATACTGAACAAGGCCGGTAAGCTCACAGAGGATGAATTTACTGTCATGAAGAATCATTCTCTCATGGGTTATAATATCTTAAAAGAAAAGATCGAGATACCGGACGAGATCGTGGCGGGGGTATTGCAGCACCATGAAAAGATCAACGGAAAGGGGTATCCCCTGAAGCTGTCCGGCAGACAGATCTCTTCCTATGCAAGGGTATTGTCCGTGGCCGATATCTATGATGCTCTTGTGACGGAGAGACCTTACAAGAAGGGCTTTTCCGCGCATGACGCGTTGGAGATGATCATGGCCATGACGGATGAACTGGATGTGGATTTTATGCGCAGTTTTATTGACACCGTCATTCTGTATCCGGTGGACAGTTCGGTGACCCTGAGCAACGGAGAGCGGGCAAGAGTGGTCATGAATACGCCGCACTATCCCATGAGACCCAAAGTGGTAGGTTTAAAAAGCGGAAAGGTGTATGATCTTGCAAATGACCTCAATTGTGCAAGTATTATCATTGAGTAAGTATGGGGAAATTTTTTCAGGCCTCCTGTGGAGCGATAACGGCGTGCGGGGGGCTTCTTTTATGGGATCATTTCAGAGCCGGGACGGATCCGGTGGAAAGCGGAGGGGCATTGGAACAGGGACTGTGGGAACAAATTCTGCAGGCGGAGCTATCTCTAACAGGAGGAGAGGCAACTGTTCAGTGATCCGTCTGAACGGTTACGCTGATGCACACTGCGCTGGCAAGCCTCGCAAAATTGCATGGAAATGTTGTCCCAAGGACACATTGCATTATTGACTTTGCGGGAGGGGCTGACTGAACAGTTACGAGGAGAGATCAGATGAAAAAGAAGGTTGTGGTAGGAATGTCAGGCGGGGTGGATTCCTCGGTGGCGGCATATCTGCTGAAAGAGCAGGGATATGATGTGCTGGGTGTGACCATGCAGATCCGGCAGGATGAGGAGGAGACCGGAGGGACAAACGGCGGATGCTGCGGACTGTCGGCGGTTGAGGATGCCCGGCGGGTGGCGGAGCAGCTGGAGATACCTTATTATGTGATGAACTTTAAACAGGAATTTCAGAGCTGTGTGGTGGATTATTTTGTGGAGGAATACCTGAGGGGGCGTACTCCTAACCCCTGTATTGCCTGCAACCGGTATGTGAAGTGGGAGGCTCTTTTGCAGCGCTGCCTTGGGATCGGAGCGGATTACATAGCCACCGGACATTACGCCAGGATCGACAGACTGCCTGCCGGCAGGTTTGCCGTCCGAAATTCTGTCACCGCGGCGAAAGACCAGACCTATGCTTTGTACAATCTGACGCAGGAGCAGCTGGCGCACACCCTGATGCCCATAGGCAGCTATACCAAAGAAAAGATCAGGGAGATCGCGGAAGCCGCAGGGCTGCCCGTGGCCCATAAGCCGGACAGTCAGGAAATCTGCTTCATACCGGATGACGATTATGCGGGATTTATCGACAGAGCCGCAGGAACGCGGGTGCCGGGGCCGGGAAAGTTCGTGGACAGGGACGGCAGGGTGCTGGGAGTTCACAGGGGGATCACCCATTATACGATCGGGCAGCGGCGGGGGCTGGGCCTTCCCATGGGGGAGCGTGTGTTCGTGACACAGATCCGTCCTGAGACCAATGAGGTGGTCATCGGGAGCAACGATGATATTATGACTCGCACGGTGGTCTGTGACAGAGTGAACTATATGGCGGTGGAGGATCTGACGTCTCCAGTCAGAGTACTGGCCAAAATACGCTATAACCATAAGGGGGAATATGGACAGATCGAGAAGTTTCCCGACGGCAGGGTTCTGTGCACCTTTGAACGGCCGGTGAGGGCGGCGACGGCGGGGCAGGCGATCGTATTCTATGACGGCGAATATGTGCTGGGAGGAGGAACCATCTCAGGCGTGGAAGCATAATGTAGTGTGAGAGCAGCCTGCATACAGGTATTTATAGGAGTAATGCATGGACTTTAATTTTGGAAGACCCGGATTCAGAAGGAGCCGGTTTGAGTCGGTGACGGGAACTATTGTGGATATGGTTCCCACCAGAATCGGAAACCGGCGTGCCAACGGATGCATGATATTTGTGACAATGGAGGATATGAATGAAAATACGGTGAACTTTGTGATGACGCCGGCCACCTTTGTGGTGGGTTTCGAGACATTGTCTGTGGGGATGAATGCGTCCTTCTGGTATGCGGCGGATGCCCCGGCGCCGCTGATCTACCCTCCCCAGTATAATGCGGTGGCGGCGGCACAGACCAGAAACGGACAGTTTGTGGATGTGGGATTCTACGATATGTCGCTGGTGAATGACAGTCGGACGCTGCAGCTGAACATGGATGGTTCCGTGGATGTCAGGACCACCAACAACCAGTATTTCCAGGGCAGCCCTGCCAATCATGATTTGGTGGTGGTATACAGCTCTTCCACCAGGAGCATTCCTGCCCAGACTACGCCGAAGAAGGTGTATGTGCTGTGCGATCAGTAGGTGTCCGCCGGCCGGCAGGCTGATCGCAGGACTGGCATCCTGCGGATGAAGTCAGACGTATCTGCGGGACAACTGTGATATGGATATCGGAGTTATTACAGGCGTCAAACGGGAAAAGGAATCATAAATCACCGGATCCTTAATATATTGTTGTAAGGAAATGTAAGAAGGTATAATGATTCAAATGGAAAACAAAATGAATCCGCTCGTCAATAATTGCAGTATGGCGGGAATAAAGCCTGCGATGCTGGAATTCCCCTATCCGCCCATACAGGTAAAGTGCAGGAATCTGAGCTACGCGGATCTGCTCAGTGTGGACTACTGTGGTTCGGTGTCGGAGTTTTCAGCGCTTACACAATACATCAACAATGAAAGCAGGCTGTCATGGAAGCGTTGCCGTTACGCCCGAATGCTGCTGGAAATTGCGGTGGCGGAGATGATACATTTACAGAAGCTTGGAGAATTGATCTTTCTGCTGGGCGGAGAGGTGGATTACGGGGCAAGGTATCAGAACGGAAGGAACTGTCTGTGGACACCGGAGTACCTGACGCTTCCCGACCAGGTGGACCAGATGTTACATGCGGATATAGAGGGGGAGAGAGCCGCCATTAAGCAGTATCGGATGCATATCGGCAAGATGGACGACGAGTATGTGAATGCCGTGCTGCAGAGGATTATAAAGGATGAGGAATATCACATCCTGCTTTTACAGTCTCTTTTGGATGAAGTGAATACCGAGTGAATGTACAGCCGTATTGTTTTCCAGAGTGATGCGGCGCCGGACAACGATCCCAACGTCGGATAATGGTCTGCGGCATCCCGCAAAGTGTGACGCACATCCCGGGGATCTGTCTGGTGAAAAAGAGTATGGATGATATATCGTATGGATACAGAGTAGAAAAGAATATTCTGCGAATCAGAAAAACAGATAAAGCGGGTATCGGAAAATCCGGATATAGAAGTCTATATTCGGATTTTTTGAGTGTGCTCTGCATACAGGATATAAACTGTTTTGCAGTTCCATGTATCCGGACTGACTGATCGGAAGGGTCTGCCCGGTGCTCACAAGTTCATAGCGGGTAATGCGGCTGATATGCGTCATATTCACCAGATAACTCTGAGGGGAACGGGCAAATATGCCGGAGGGAAGCTGCTTCTGAAGTTCATTCAGGGAATACCGGAGCCATGCTGTCGGCTATTGCCAATATGATATGGGTGAGGGCGAAGGAGAAGGGCTTGGAGTCACATATGGACGTTGACCGGAAAATACCTTCACAACTTCCGGAGACCGCCTTTAGGAGGAACCGGAAGTGCCGGGGGTATACCAGTGTGCTGTACCGTTCATATTTTGCTAAATGGCTTGCTTGAATTTCCATCTGCCAAGAGCTTTAGCTCTTTGGTGGCCTCACTGAACGATGCCACCGCGTCGCCTCGTTCAGCCGTCTTGCAGGCTGAAAAT
>JAIEKC010000037.1:0-10439 GCA_029064505.1 Acetatifactor sp. | reverse complement strand
ATCCATGACGGAGACTATATTTTCGGGGACGTGGATGGCGTGTTGGTGATCCCCGGGGAGATTGCAGTGGAGGTGGCACAGGAGGCTCTGGAAAAGGTCTCCAAAGAAAAAGGCCTGCGAAAGGCTGTTGAGGGAGGCATGTCTGTGACGGAGGCCTTTGAAAAGTTCGGCGTTCTGTGAGGAAGAATATAAAAGAAGCACAGAGGTCCCAGGCCCGGGCAGTTATAAACCGAAAAGAGAGGAAAACAGGAATATTTTATGGAGAAGCGGAAAGCAAGAGCATTTCAGATAGAACCGCAGGACAATGTGGCCACGGCGCTGACTCCCATACCCATGGGAGGATTTACCTTGTTGTGCGGAGGAACGGAAAGTACGGCAGAGGCATCAGAGGAGATACCGCAGGGTCATAAGGTTGCTGTCCGCCCGGTGAGGAAGGGCGGGGCTGTCATAAAATACGGAATTCCCATAGGGGAAGCTACTGCGGATATCGAAGCAGGACAGTGGGTGCATCTCCATTGCATGAAGAGCGGTTACGACGAGCGAAGTTCGGGACTGGATATTCATACAGGGGAGGCCGGGGATATCTCTTACACTTTGACGAAAGAGTGACCGCGGTGAGGATGGGGATAAGATGATCAAGGCGGTTGGCTGAATTTGCCTATAATTGATGCAGGGAAGGCAGCTGTCAAGACCCTGTTATATCATGGAGAGAAGATGAGAGTGGAGATTGCAATGGAATTGGAGAAGTGGAAGAACCTGACCTGGGAGGGATATCTGCGCAAGGATAAGCGAATAGGGATCCGCAACAAGGTGTTGGTGGTATATACCGTGGAATGCGCCTCCCATGTGGCCCGGGAAATTGTCGGGAAGGTAAATCTGGCGGATGTGGAGGTGATCGGATTTGCCGGATGTACGGACAATGAGTACGCCATTCGGCTGCTGCTCGCCCTGGTGACCCATCCCAATGTGGGAGCAGTACTGGCGGTGGGGCTGGGCTGTGAGTATACCCGGGCGGATCGTCTGGCAGCAGCCGCTGCCGGGCAGGGCAGGGAAGCGGGACATCTCTTTATACAGGAGAACGGCGGTACTCCGGGAAGTATCCGCAAGGGTGTTGAAATGGTCTGCGATATGATGGAGCGGCTGAAAAATACGCCCAGAGCTTCCATGGGATTTTCCGATCTGGTGGTGGGAGCGGAATGCGGAGGAAGTGATTTCACCAGCGGTCTGGCAGGCAACGTGGTGGTGGGAAAGTTCTATGATATGCTGGAAGAGATGGGAGGAACCCCGGTCTTTGAGGAGATTGTGGAGGCCGTGGGGTTGAAAAATCTGCTGCTGCAGAGGGCGGCGGACGAAAAGGCAAGACAGGAACTGAATTTTACCTACGAGAAAGCGTTAGATTACTGCAGAAGTGTGCGGCAGTACTCTGTCAGTCCGGGAAACTTCGCCGGAGGGCTGACCACTATAGAGGAAAAGAGTATGGGAGCTTTTGCGAAGAGTGGTACCAAACCCATAAGAGGGGTATTGAAGGTGGCTATGATGCCTCCAAAGAAGGGACTGTGGCTTCTGGACAGTACACCGGATCCTCACTTTATGCAGTTTGGCATCACGAATCCCAACGACAATGAGGGACTCATGGATCTGATCAGCTGTGGATGTCATTTGACCATACTGGTTACCGGAAGGGGGAATGTGACCGGGAGCGCTGTGGCGCCGGTGGTAAAGCTCACGGGCAATCATGATACCTACCTGAGGATGAAAGAGGATATGGACTTCGACGCCGGTCCGGTGCTGGAGGGAGAGAAATCTGCGGAAGAGATGGCAGAGGAGCTGGGGCAATATATTGGACGTGTCTGTGCAGGTCAGAGAACGAAAGGTGAAATATTGGGGCATAAGGAGTATTGCATTCCTTACAAATATCAGGACAGAGGGGTAGCACTGCATAATTGTGCGCTGTCCGCGGGCAGGTTACAGAACATTCACAGTAAACCATGAACGGCTGCAAGACCACGATTACTATAGGAATATTGAAGAGAAGAGACTGTAAACAGGAGGAAAGAAAATGACGAATATTTTTTCGCTGGAAGGAAGAAGAGCGATCATTACGGGAGGCGCCACAGGATTGGGACTGGCCATGACGGATTGCATCGTGCAGTCGGGAGGCTGTGTGACGGTAGTCAGTTCCTCTCCTTACGAGAAGTATCGGGAAGTCCTGGAGCCTTATGGAGACAGAGTTTCCTACGAGCAGTTTGACATTACCTGCACGGACCGTGCGGAAGAGTTTGTGAAGGGCCTCCTCGAACGCTGCGGCAAGATTGACATTCTGGTAAATAATGCGGGAAATCACTGCAAGAAACCTGTGGAGGACATGACGGTTGAGGATTACACCAATGTGCTGAATGTGCATCTGGTAGGAGCTTATGCCCTGACGAGAGCGCTGATTCCGCACCTGCGGGAGAATAAAAAGGGCAGTATTGTTTTTCTGACCAGCATGACAGGCTATATCGGTATGCCCTATGTCCTGGGCTATGCCACGGCAAAGTCAGGCGTGCTTGGAATGATCCGCTCTCTGGCAAGCGAGGTCAGCGGCGACGGGATAAGGGTGAACGGCATTGCCCCCGGCTGGATCGATACGCCCATGTTCCGCAGGGCCACGGACGGGGACGACGCCCGTAAGAATAAGATATTGGGGAGAACCCCCATGAACCGATTTGGAGAGCCTTCTGACATCGGCTGGGCCTGCGTCTATCTGTGCAGTGATGCCGCAAAGTTCGTGACCGGAACTGTCCTCACGGTGGACGGTGGCGCAGTGACGGGATTTTGATGGATCATCTGCAGAATAACGGCACAGGATATGGAGGTATATGATGTTTACAGAAGAGCTTTTACTGACGAATGCCACCGGGAAACGTCTTTATGAACAGTACGCAAAGGACCTGCCCATCATTGACTACCATTGTCATCTGCTTCCGCAGGAGATTTACGAGAACAGGGAGTTCGAGGATCTGGGGGAAATGTGGCTGGCTCACGATCATTACAAATGGCGCGCCATGCGTTGTTTTGGGATCCCTGAGAAATATATTACAGGGGATGCTTCTTATCATGAGAAATATCTGAAATTTGCCGGGATCTTTCCGGAGCTGATCGGCAATCCGATCTATATATGGTGCGTGCTGGAGTTGAAGCGTTACTTCGACATAGAGGAGCCTTTGTGCAAAGAAAATGCGGAGGAAATTTATGAGCGGACAAAGACACTGATCGCACGACGGCATATGACGCCTCGTTACTGCATGAAGGCAAGCCATGTGGAGCTGGTCTGTACCACGGAGGATCCTGCGGATCGACTGGAGTATCACAAAAAGATGCGGGAGGAAGGGACGGACGGAATCCGCATCATCTCGGCTTTCCGTCCGGACAGAGCTTTTTATGTGGAAAAGTCCGGATTTGCGCAGTATATGGAAACTCTTTCCCGGGCGGCCGGGATGCCTGTGGGGAGCTTCAGGGAAATGATGGATGCGCTGGAGAACAGGCTGCACTTTTTTAAAGAGATGGGCAGTATGATCAGCGACAACGGAATAGAAGATTTTACCTGGAGGGATCACAATGCGGCGGAGGTGGAGGATATTTTTCGCAGGGCGCTGGCGGGAGAGGATCTGACCGGGGATGAGATTCACTGCTATCGCAGTGCTTTTCTGGTGGAAGTGGGCAGAATGTATCACCGAAACGGATTTATCATGCAGCTGCATATCGGAACTTATCAGGGGGCTAATAAGAGCCGGGAAACGGCTATAGGCGCTGCCTGTGGATTTGACTGTACGGATGATTCCACTGCGATCAAAAGCGTGGGGGCTCTTTTAAACCGGCTGACGGAGGAGGAAGCGCTGCCCAGGACCATTCTGTATCCCCTGAATGCAGGACAGATGGAGCCCTTTGCCATTCTGGCAGCCGGATTCTGCGAGGGTCCCGAGAGAGCAAAGGTACAGTTGGGTGCGCCCTGGTGGTTTAATGACCAGGCCTATGGCCTCAAGCGGCAGTTTGAGGCGGTGGCGAATCTCTATCCGGTGTCGCTTTCTGTGGGAATGCTCACGGATTCCAGAAGTTTCTTGAGTTATCCCCGCCATGAGCTTTATCGCCGCGTATTATGTAATTATTTCGGCGAACTGGTGGAGCGGGGAGAATACTTTTCATCAGAAGAGAATCTGGCAGGAATCATTCGAAATATCTGCCACGACAACGCGAAACTTTATTTCGGATTATAAAAAATGATTGCAAACGACATTGAAATTTCTGTCGGAAGCGTTTGAAAAAGTCACATTCGCGGATTTTGGAAAGGCTTTCGGTAAAATCTTCGATGTCGTTTATTTTAAGCTAATTTTTTGTAATTATTGCAATTTCTGTGGTCTGTGCTGACATGGTAAAATGGAAAAGGGCAGACTTGAGAGAGACAACGGAGCGGAGGTGCAAAATGCAAAGAACAAAAAGAGTAAGAGTGATCAGGGAAACTACCAAAAACAAGCGCATTGAGACAGGACTGGCGAAAATTGAGGATGCATTGAAGGAACGCGGCTTTCAGATCGATCATGTGGACGAGGAGGACTGGGACGGCGAAAGAATGCGGGACGGCATCAGCAGTATTTATGTGGGGACAAGGCGGGAAGGCGGTCTGATCCGGAGGCTGGAGGAAGAAAAGCTTATGCTGTATCACACGGAGGAGCCGAAGGGGGAAGGATTTTATCTGACCTTTCTGTCCGGACCAAATCTGTTTGCGGCGGTGGGCGGCACAGAGACGGGAGCGCTATACGGTGCGTTGGAGCTTGCCGAGAAGATCCGCGGAGAGGAATCGGAGCGGGTGGCGGATCACGACCTGGCATATGCGGATGCGCCTGTGTTCCGGCTGCGGGGACCGGCGGTGGGACTGCAGCTTACCAAAGTGGAGCCGCCCAGGCTGACCTATGAATATCCGATCACACCTGCCAGGTTCCCCTGGTTTTACGACCGGGCTCTCTGGGAGAAATTTCTGGATCAGCTGTTGGAGGAGCGCTGTAATGTGTTGTACCTGTGGACAGGACAGCCCTTTTCTTCTTTGGTTAAGTTGGAGGATTATCCGGAGGCCTTGGAGGTGACGGAGGAGGAATACCAAAAGAACCGGGAGATGTTCGGATGGCTTACAGAGGCCTGCGACAGGCGCGGCATATGGCTGGTGCTGAAGTTTTACAGCATTCATATTCCTCTGCCGCTGGCTGAAAAATATCACGTAGACCTGCTGCAGACCAGTATCACGGAGCTGAACCGGGACTACACCTACAAGTCCATCGTGAAGTTTATTGCCTCCTTCCCACATATCGGTCTCATGGTATGTCTGGGAGAAGCTCTTCGCGGTATACAGAACAAGACGGAATGGTTTATTCAGACTATCATTCCGGCCGTGAAGGAGGGCGTGAGAACAGCGGGACTAAAGGAGCTGCCGCCTCTGATCCTGAGGGGCCATGACTGTGACCCCAATGCGGTGATGGAGCAGGCGGTACCCCTGTATGATCATCTCTATACCATGTGGAAATATAACGGAGAGGGGCTGACGACCCATCTGCCCACCGGGAAATGGCAGGATACCCATGTACGCCTGGCTTCTCACGGTCAGACCCATATCATGAACGTGCATGTGGTGGCGAACCTGGAGCCCTTCCGCTATGGGGCCACGGAGTTCATTCAGAAATGCATGCAGGCGGGCAGAAGCAGACTGGGATGCAATGGACTGCATCTGTATCCTCTGTTCTTCTGGGACTGGCCTTTTTCACCGGACAGGGAACAGAAGCGGCTTTTGCAGATGGAGCGCGACTGGCTGTGGTATCGGGCATGGTTCCGGTATGCCTGGAATCCGGACAGGGATCCGCATACGGAGCGGTTTTACTGGAGGGAAGTATTCGCCGAACACTTTTCCACGGATCCGGACAGCGCGGACAGGATATACCGGGCGGTCAATGCCCTGGGGCAATGTGCTCCCCGAATCCTGCGCCGGGTGGGGATCACCGAGGGAAACCGACAGACCATGAGTCTGGGCATGACCATGAGTCAGTTCACCAACGTAAAGCGTTACAGACCGAACTATGAACTGTGGCATTCCGTGTCCACGCCCGGCGAACAGCCGGATGACGAGATCCGCAGGGAACTTGCCGGGGAGGCTCCTTACGGTGAGACCACGGCGGATATGTGCAAAGAAGTGGCGGATTGTGCGTGCAGGGCTGTGGAACTTTTCCGCAGCGTGCAGGAAAAGGCGGGAAACAACAGGAGAGAGCTGGCATACTGGCTCACAGATGCGGAGGCGATGCGGGAGCTGGCGCTTTGCTACGGCAGAAAGCTGGAGGCGGCATTCTGTATCCTGCGCTATAAATATACCATGGATGAGCAACTGCGGGGCGACCTGGAGCTGTTGGAGGCGGCAGTGGCACCATGGGAGGAGAGCCTGGCGCATTACCGCAGACTGGCGGAACTGACAGAGCAGACCTATCTGTATGCGTGCAGTATGCAGACCAGACAGAGAAAGATTCCTTTTGCAGACGGTCTGGCCTACGGACACTGGATGCAGTGCCTTCCGGAATATGAGAAGGAGTTTGCCTGCTTTCAGGGACATCTGGAGGAAATGAAGAAGGGGATCTTCCCCGGGGAAGAGGAAGAAGAACAGACAGCGGAGCCTCTGACGGGGACGGCTTTTGAATTGACAGGTTCCGACTGCGAGACCTACACCGTGCGGAAGGGAGAGAGCATCTTTACGGATATGGACGCGCCCATCACCATGCTGGCGCCGGAGCTGAACGGACTTACGGGAATCCGGTTCGGATTGGGAAGCGCCATGTCCGAGGGGGCCAGGATTGGCCTGAGAGTTTCCCGGGACGTAAAAGTGCTGATCGCCTATATGAATGCAGGGGGTGTGGAGTGGCTTAAACTTCCTGACCTGGAAACCAATACCCATGCGGACGACCGGGGCGGTCTGAGCGTGGTATACGCCAATGCCCTTCAGGCGGAGAACTGTCCCAACTGCAATATCCATGCCTATTATTACGAGAAGGGAACGCATGAGATCTATATGGGGACAGGAGGCTTTACCATTGTGGGGATAGTGCCGGCGGACACAGGGCTCCGGGCGAGAAATGCGGGATTGTCCGGAGAGACTTTGGACAAGCTTGACTGGCTGTATGAGTAGTTTGAAATAGTATCCTTTTTTGCAATTTATTCAATTTATCGTGTGAAGAAAGCCGGGTATAATAAAACATGGAAACAGCAACGGATGCAAAGGAGTTCTGAGAACTCCCTGAAATCGCGGGAACAGCAGTTACAGGGAATGCCTTGCATTCTATGCACTGTCATCCCGGGGCAGTCACACCGGGAGCGCGTGATGCGCCTCGCGGAGGCGACGGATGAACAGTAGCGCAAACAATTCTCAAGTGAAATGGAGGAGATCAAAATGGTTGAGTCAGCGATGAAGAAAAAGTACAACGTACGTCCACTGGTGGGATTCCTGCAGCATTCCGCTTTCTGGGAAGGCCCCTGCCGGGCGGGCAAATTTGAGAATCTGCAGCCGGAGGCGGAGAAGAAATGGGCGGCTGAATATATGAAGGATATAGCCGAAAAGCTGAAGGAGATCATTCCCGAGGTGAATGTACTGGAACCCATCCCGGTACCCTACATAGAAAATCTGACAGTGCCTCAGGAAACATGGGACAAAATAGAAGAAGGACTGGATCAGGTGGATGCATTTGTTATTTTCTGCTACCGTATCCCCAAGCTGGAGAAATACCGTAAGACTACCATTGTTTTCTCCAACGGCAATGAGGGCGCGGATCTGTGTGCCTACAACAGAAGCATCGGAGTGGAAGCCTATAACGCCATTGACATGGAGGATCTGAATGATATTCTGCACAGCCTGTGGGTGAGAAAATGTATCGCCAATACCAGGGCGCTGATCCTGACTTCCGGGCAGGTTCCCACCTACGGCATCCAGTCCAACATCAGGGATGTAGAGCATCTGAGAACACAGTATGGATTTGAAGTGCTCAAGCTTCCCTTTAAGGATATCTTCCCCTACATGGACAGGGTGGAGGAGACGGAGGCAAAACAGATTGCGGAAAAGCTGCTGGCGAATTCCAAAGATACCCAGGTAAATCCGGAGTGGCTGGTGAATGATGCCAGGTATTATCTGGCGGCAAAAGCCATGATGGAATTCTATGGATGCAATGCATTTTCCACGGCGTGTATCGAGCTCTGCGCATCCAGGATTCCTCAGGAGAGAAAATTCACACCCTGCGTATGCCATTCCCTGTTGAAGTCGGAGGGAATTCCCAGCGCCTGTGAGGAGGATCTGAACGCCATGATGGCCATGATGGTACTGATGTACGGCAGCCATAAGGCAGCTTTCATGGGCAACCCGTTCCTGCAGTCCCCTGAGATCCTTTCTATCCATCACGCGGTGCCCGCGCTGAAGATGAACGGATTCGACAAGCCCGATCTGGATTACAGTATGTGGGCGTTCACGGGACAGGGCTTTGGCGGCAAGATGCAGATCGCTTTTGAACAGAATGAGGAACAGTATGTCACTTTCGGCCGTTTCAATCCCATGGGAAATAAGATGGTGGTGAAGGTGGGTGAGGTAGTGCGATCCGAATTCAGACAGTATTATTGCAGCCCGCACTATTTTATCAAACTGGAGAACGGCAGGGATTATATGCATACGCTGGCGGATTTCGGGCATCATCAGGTGCTGGTGTTCGGCGATCAGCTGGCGATGGTGAAAAAGATTGCCGGGTATATGGGCTTTGAGGTTGTAGAAGGCTGAGAAAGCTTCCGAAGCTTCCCGTTGCAGGGCGGCTTCGGAAGCGCCATGGCGCAGGGGGAGGAACCATGATTTATTTCAATCATGCGGCGACGACTTATCCCAAGCCGCAGCGGGTATACGAAGCGGTGGCCCGTTCCCTGAGGGAGCCCCCGGAGTCCCAGTATCGCAGTGTGGCTTATGGAGAGCATAAGGAAGATACATTAAAGCTGTGCCGGGACAATCTGGCACGGCTCTTTCAAGTGGAAAAGCCGGAGCGTATTTTCTTTACGGCGGGCTCCACTCAGGCATTGAATATGGCTGTTCTGGGGTTTCGCAACGGCAGGAAAAGGATCGTATACACAGCAACAGAGCACAATGCGGTGCTGCGAGCGATCCATGACGGAATGGGGAAAAGGATCGCTTCGGGAGAAGTACTGCCGGTGGAGGTGGGGTGCGACAGCGGAGGCTATGTGGACCAGGAAGCTCTGGAGCAGGCCATTACGGAGGATACGGCAATGGTCATCGTAAACCACTGCTCCAATGTGACCGGAGCCCTCCAGGATCTCGGACGGACCGGAAGGCGGGCGAGGGAAAAAGGATGCTGTTTCCTGGTGGATGCCTCCCAGTCAGCGGGAGCGCTGCCTGTGGACGTGGAGGAAATGTGCATTGACATGCTGGCTTTTACCGGGCATAAAGGGCTTTATGGTCTTCAGGGGACCGGAGGGCTTTATGTGAGGGAAGGGATTTCCCTGCGGCCGCTGCTCTATGGCGGAACGGGAAAGGACAGCCGCACGCTGGTGCCCGAGGAGCCTTTTTATGAGGTGGGTACTCTGAATATACCCGGGATTGCCGGTCTGAATGCCGGGGTGGAATATGTGCTGGAGACGGGATTGGATAAGATCATGTCTTATGAGAAGGTCATAATGGGACGGATCTATGAAGGACTGAGGGAGATCCCCGGGGTGCGTATCTGCGGGGACAGGCAGCCGGAGGGGACGGCGCTGAGTTTTACCGTGCCGGGATTTTCCCCGGCGGACATCGGGTATATTCTGGCGGGGACTTACGGGATACAGGTACGGACCGGACTGCACTGTGCTCCTATGATCCACAGATATCTGGGAACGGAAAAGGAGGGCACGGTGCGGGTGAGCATTTCCATGATGACGAAACCGGAAGAGGCGGAGGCCTTTTTGGCGGCCATACGGGAACTGGCGGCCTTGGGATGACACCCCGGGGAAAGCATCTTCAAACACGCTCCGGAACCGATCAACACAGTATCGCAACATTCGATGGGAAAGAGGAGAGCATGAGAGTCATATCCGTGAAGGAGTCGGTGGAACTGTGCACAGAGTCGGGATGGTCGGCTTACGACATGGTCCTGGACGGAATAATGGACAGGGAAACCATAGAAAAATTGGGAAAACTGGGAGACCTGACTTATCTGGGGATGCTGAAGCAGCCCTTTTACAGGATCGAGCAGCCCTATTATATGATCAAGGGGCTGGAGGGATCGGACAGGCTGCGGACAGCCATGCTGGCAGGTCACGAGGAGATATTGGAGCGGGTGAAGGAAATGATGGGAAACGACGGATCCCACAAAGTGTGACGCCACCCCTGGGAAAGCATTTTTAAACAT
>JAIEKC010000369.1:2465-8499 GCA_029064505.1 Acetatifactor sp. | reverse complement strand
CTTTCGAAATTCCGTTCCATTTCAAATTCCCGCTTCCTTCCAGGGTACCTCTCCGAGCATTTATATCCGCAATCTCTATACAATCGGCTTAATGGGCTCTGCGTAATCCCAATCCCGCCTCAAGCCCTTCCATCCGCGTCATGCCAATGATAAGTAGGTACGATCTCCTGCACTTTTACCCGGATATCACCGGTTTCATCCCGGCATGCCTCATAAAGCTCCTGAAGCTGACACTCAAAGGTTTCCGAATCATAGGAAATAGGGTTACCGATATAAATCATCTTATTCGCCGTTTCCCGCAGTCCCTCCTCATTCATCAGAAGCTCTTCGTACATCTTCTCCCCGGGGCGCAGGCCCGTGAACTCTATTTTGATATCCTCATTCACCTTATAGCCGGACAGCTGGATCAGATTTCTGGCCAGATCCAGTATCTTCATGGGTTCGCCCATATCCAGCACAAAGACTTCTCCTCCCCTGGCATATGCGCCCGCCTGAAGTACCAGCGACACCGCCTCGGGAATGGTCATAAAATAGCGTATAATATCCGGGTGCGTGACAGTTACCGGCCCGCCCTGTTCGATCTGCTTCTTGAACAGGGGAATGATACTTCCGTTACTGCCCAGCACATTCCCGAACCGCACTGCCACATACTCCGTTTTTGACTGTTTGTTCAGATTCTGGATCACCATCTCACAGATCCGCTTGCTGGCTCCCATAATGTTGGTGGGGTTGACCGCCTTGTCTGTGGAGATCAGCACAAAACGCCTTGCGCCATATACATCAGCGGCCTTTGCCACGTTCAATGTACCGAATACATTATTCTTGATCGCCTCGTTGGGACTGTCCTCCATCAGGGGAACATGCTTGTGAGCCGCCGCATGGTATACAATATCGGGACGGTACTTCCGGAAAATACTGTCAATCCTTGCCTCATTCCGCACCGAACCTATCAACACTTCCATATCAAGTTCCGGGTATTTCTGCATCAGCTCCCGCTGAATCTCATAGACATTATTTTCATAAATATCCACAATCACAAGCTGTTTCGGCTGATGCTGTGCAATCTGCCTGCACAGCTCGCTTCCGATGGAGCCGCCGCCCCCCGTCACAAGCACCACCTTATTGCGGACATATCCTATGATCTCATCCACATTGACTTCAATGGCTTCACGCCCCAGCAGGTCTTCGATCTGCACTTCTCTCAGCTTGGAAACATTGACGTCACCGTTGATGATCTGATACATACCCGGCAGAATACGCATCTTACAGCCTGTCTCCTTACAAATTTCCAGAATCGGCCTGATCTTGCTCTTGTCTGCCGAGGGTATGGCAATGATGATCTCATCTATCCCGTATTTTTCCACACTTTCCGGGATACATTCCCGGCCTCCCACAATGGGCACGCCTCTCAGGTATTTCCCATGACATCCGGGATTATCGTCAATGGCACATGCCACATGCATGCTCAGATAATTGCTGGACTCTATCTCCTTCATAATAGCGTTGCCCGCCGCCCCGGCGCCTACGATCATGCAGTTCACCCGGGCAAGTCCCATTTTATGGTTCACCATCCTGTTCTGAAACATGCGCATGATCCGGTAACTGAACCGCACTCCCGCCGTAAAGATCAGAAGAAAGAGGCCGTAAAAGAACGGATAGCTCAGAGGAAGCCTCCGGTGTAACAGCCAGAGAAGCAGCGGCTGCGTCACCGCACAGATGAACACAGCCAATGCGTTATTGATCAGCTCTTTGTCAGAAGCATATCTCCACACACTGTTATATAACTTAAAAATATTAAACACTGCCAGAAGAATGATCACATTATACACATAGATCGTCAATAAAGTGATCCAGGATTCACGGGGCACGTCCATGAATTTGAAGTCATAACGCACATAAAGGCTCAGCACGGATGCCAGCAGGATTGCCATCAGATCCGATATGATCAAAAGTATGATTCTGGTTATGGGTATTTTCAATATGCCTACCCGTATTTCATTCAGCTTCTTCATATTCATCCTCCATTCCGAAGCGCTTTTTGCGCAGGCACGCGAATCAAACATCAGATTCGGCTCTGCGGTGCATAAATATTATGATACCACACTTATCATTTTGAAACAACTTCCACATATCTGAGTTTCCCCGTTTATAAATAATTTGCACCTCTGAAACCCGCATAAAATCAGTATTTTCCATAAAGGGGACCATCACGGCTGACGACCGGTATCCGACTTTTAAATCGAAATAATTCGCCCACCGTGCTTCGCATGCAGATGCCATACACGGTGGGCAAATTATTTTCTGACCGATATATAGCTGTTACAGAATGTCTCCCGACCATTCTACATCCACATCGGCACCACCTCCGGAACCGCTGTCTCCGGAATTATTTCCGCCTCCGCTGTTATTGCCGCCGTTATCGCCTCCGCTGCTGCCGCTGTTATCGCTGCCTCCGTTGTCCTGATTTCCCCCGTCATCATGATTATCATTATTGTCATCATCGCTGTTATCGTCAGGTTCCGGTGCCGGCGCCGGCGCCGGTGTTGCTGCGGGTTTGGGTGTCGCTGCAGGCTTGGGTGTCGCCGCGGGTTTGGGCGTTGCCGCAGGCTTGGGTGTTGCCGCGGGTTTGGGCGTTGCCGAAGGTGTCGGTGTCGCCTCAGGAATCAGTTCCCCCCTGTCATCATATTTCAGAGTTGTCACTTTATATTCCATTCCCTCACGGTTATTCCACAAGTCATACGCCGTGCTCTCCGCGTTTCCCTCTCTCTCCGATACCACATATTCCCCCACGATCAGGCCTGCGGTATAATTTCCCTCCTCATGGCGGATACTGCCGGTCTGTCCGTCGAACTGCCACAGCTCATAAGGACCGTCATATTGTCCCTCCGCCACGTCAGCCTGCACCAGCTGGGTAATACTTCCCGCCTGGCGCAGCAGGATCACCCTCGTATCCGACATCTGATAAAACACATTGGATATGGCCTTGCCGTCAATATCATAACCTGCCTGAACCGCCAGCAATGTTTCGTCATTCTCCTGAAGATAGTAGGTTCTGCTGCCCTCCACCATCCGGATATTGAAAGTCTCCATCCACTCCTCACTGCTGATATCATGGATTCCCTCGCTGAGATATTCCTCCAATCCCAGATTCTGATACATTGTCTGCATGGCATCCTCAACCGCCTGTTCCTCTTCCTCTGTCAACCGGCCCGTATTGTATAAAATGTGGATCCCCTGTTCCTCTGTCTGTTCGGGTATTTCAGGCGGCGCATTCACAGTCTGTGTCTCCACGGATACCGACGGATGCTCCACCTCCTCCTGAACAAACAGCCCCACTTCCCCGACTCCGTCACCGCAGCCGGCAAAGGCAAAACCCACGGTCATCGAAAGCAGTATCGCATATATTGTTTTCTTCTTCATGATCATACCTCCCGCCCGTCTCAGCGGGCATCCATATCTGGCAGGGGACAGCTTGCGGATCCTCACCTTTCGTGCACACTCCGTCCGCAGCGTCATATCCGTGACGCTCCCCTGCCGCGCATTTTCCATAAGCAACGCCGCATCACTGCACATCGGCGTCATTCATCAGTTTTTTCAGGAAATTGTATATGTCTGTTCCTTCCGCATAACTGCCGCCTTTCAGCAGCTGATCCGCCAGCGAGTAGATGCTCCTCGCCACCACAGGTCCATATACTGTGATCCTGTTACCGTTACGCTCCAGCACCGCATAACCCCTGAAGGCATACTCCGTCTTATACTGATCCACGGGAAGTCCCACCAGTACAGAGGTATAGCGGTATCTTCCGTCTACCGTCTCATAAATCTTATCCTCCTGCGAACCTGACGGACCAATCCCGTATGCCATACCGGAAAGCACCTTCTCTCCCCCTAATACCATGGGATAGCTGCTCCGGTTGGCATTATTCATAATCAGTGTACCGTACTCTTTCAGCGTATATCCTCCCACACCGGAACCCGTAAGCCGTCCCCGCAGATCGGCGGAGATACCCGTCTTAAAGCGGATTCCCGACTTGCCGGTGATGCGGATGGAAAAGCCATGGTATGTCAGCAGATCCGCCAGCTCCGGTTGCGCCGTGACCGCATAAGCATTATTTTTATATTCAAGAGTCCACAGATACATTCCCACAGGCACGCCTGAACCGTTATACTGATAGACCACGGCTGTCTTCGCCTCGGTATTCGGCGCCTGAACAATATACTGGCCGTTGCGCACCGTTGCCGTATAGGGAACCCCGTCCAGCCACACGGTGGTATCCTTATATCCCGAAGGAATGGCCAGCACCACATTCGTGGAAGAGGTGGGCGCGGCACAGGGTGTCTCCGGCATATTGACAAACACGGGAATATTGAACACAAAGGTGTTATCCAAAGATCCCGCTTTCTCGTACAGCTGCCTGATGCTCTTCGCCTCCGAGGTGGGTGCGGAAATATTCTGCATATATTGGTGCGTATACAATTTGTTGTCCGCATTGGGATTCACATTAAACTTCTGCAGGTACAATGTAAACTGTTTCTTTTGGATATAATTCTTGGAAATAACCTCCGCACCGCCTAAAATGGAGTAGTACGCGTTTGTCCATTTCGATTTTTTCGCGTAAGCAAGCCCACTTTCGATCACAGCCTTGTCCGACTGTCCGGTTGCCCCCACATTGAAATAATTGTAATATCCCTCATATCCCGGATAAGATCCCGAAATCAGTGACGATGTTCCCTGCCCCTGCTCCTGATACACTCTGGAGGCCAGATGAAAGGGACTGACATTCAAAGAACTTCCCACTGCCCAGAAAATATGGGCATACGTCATATCCGTCCCTGTTGCGAGACTGGAGTTTTTCATAAAGGTATTCTGCAGAAAATTGTCCACTGCCGCCTCTGTGTGATAAGTCGAATTGTAGGTCAGCAGTTCGAACTGAAATATGGCGTCCTCAGTCAGCGCGTTTCTGGGATCCATATATTGTTTCAAAACCGCTTCAGAGGCATAGTACCATGTGCCGTTATCATAAAGCCCTTCCTTTGCGTACGCAGGAAAAGTCTTATAGACCAGGCTCTTTCCGCCATCCAGCTCATTGGCGATCACGGTATTCCAGTCCAGATTTGTGTTCATGGGCACAAAGGTCCAGTTGGGGTGTCTCTGCTTTAAAGCCGTCAGCGACGCTCTGTAGCTCTCCGGGAATTGATCGATATCCGCATAGACGGTTCTTCCCCCCTCATCTATGGAATACACGGACGTCTGGAAATTGAACCCGTAATTCTCCTCCCATCCCAGAAAACGCTCGTCAGAGACTGCCAGATTGTACCTGGGCACATATCCGGTATACTCCGTCTCTCCGTCCTGCAGTCTGACATAATACCATACTTCCGGATTCTCATCCTCGTCCAGGGAGACATAGAAGTCTTCAATATATACCAGTTGGCCGCTGTATGCGGTGTAAACAGCCGGGCTCTCCTCAAACGGCTGCTCTCTGACAGGATATTCCGCGCTCAGATATATCAGCGCCATGATCTCCCGCTCCGCTGCAATGGCGGTCAGCTCCCCTCCCGCCGCATCAAGCCATTCCGCCGTTTCCACATCAAATCCCCCGTCATAGCGGGTCACCATCTTTTCGGCTGCCTCCGCCCCGGCCGGGAATTCTGTCCAGGTGAACAGCAGTGCCATTGCCAGTATAAACGCAAGGTACCTTCTTCGATTTTTCTTCCAATGTATTTTTTTCACAACATTCCTCCATAATTCCGGCAGTTCTCGGCTCTTTTGGTTCAGATTATACCATGATCACAGGACGATCATGGTATGGATGGCCATTCGGCCGCTGATTGCCTTGAATAAGGTCTTATTATACCATGATCACAGGGCGATCATGGTATGCATGGCCATTCGGCCGCTGATTGCCTTGAATAAGGTCTTATTATACCATGATCACAGGGCGATCATGGTATGGATGGCCATTCGGCCGCTGATTGCCTTGAATAAGGTCTTATTATACCATATCCCTCATTCATTTCAATTGGCGGTTTC
>JAIEKC010000369.1:0-2365 GCA_029064505.1 Acetatifactor sp. | reverse complement strand
ATGGCCATTCGGCCGCTGATTGCCTTGAATAAGGTCTTATTATACCATATCCCTCATTCATTTCAATTGGCGGTTTCTTCCATGTGCCCTGCCCTCAGTTTCCTGTGCAGCTTTCTGATTCCTTTGGGAGCAATGGCAAACAGAGTGTGATATATTTTGTTCTTACCTGACAGAACAGGATTTCTCATGGACTTTACCCAGTTTCTCCTCAGGTAACGCACTACTTTCCTGTAAAAGACATTATTCCCGTTCATCTGGGAAATGGGAATATGCAGCATGTAGTCTATGCGCTGAAAGATGCCGAAACGGAACGCGATTTCCTGCAGCTCGGGATACTTGTCCCTCACCATTGCACAGACCATATCCGCGTTATCCACATTATCGGCAAATACCCGCGAGAAACATTCCCTGTCCGCCTTTCTGGAATTGCTGCCTATGCGGTAAAAAACATGATAGCCTCTGTCCGGCAATGACACGATCCTGTCGATCCTCTCTCCCAAAAGCTTTACCAGCAGGTGAAAATCCTCATTTAACGCTCCCTCGGGAAATTTGCGATCCTCCAGCACACTCCTTCGGATCAGTTTGGTACAGAAAGAGCAGTCCCCCCGATGCATCAGCAGTTCTTTCAGGAAGTCCTCCGCCCCGATGCACACCGCCTCCCCGGGCGGAATACAGATATCCGGAAGCCTGCTCCCGTCAGGAGCTGTCTCATCCCTGCCCACCTGGGCCACAGGCACACCATACTGTTCCATGGCGGCATAAAGCTTTTCATACATATCCGGTTCCACATAATCGTCACTGTCCACAAATCCCAGATATTCGCCTTTTGCCTCCGCAATCCCCAGATTTCTGGCAGAGGAGGATCCGCCGTTTTTCTTATGAAACACACGGATGCACGCGTCCTCTTCCGCCAATCTGTCACAAAGAGCGCCGGTTCCGTCCGTAGATCCGTCATCCACCAGCAGGATCTCGATCCGCGGATAAGTCTGCTTCCGCAATGTGTCTACACACCTTGGCAGATATTCTTCTATATTATATACCGGTACAATGATACTGATCAAAGGATATTCCATAGCATGACCCCATCCATGTAACTGCTGCAGCCGTTCTCCTCCGGCACTCCACAGGAAACCGTCATACGCTTCCCGCATCAGGTCCGGGACAGCTGCCGCCAGTATATTACACGATTTTACAACGAAAATGTTTCATATTTGTTTCAAAAATATGAAATCGGCAAATGCCGCACAAACCGGACACCTGGGAAACTGTGTCTTCAAGGTTTGTTCTGATCGGTTACATAATTTTACAGAACCTGCTTCATCAATACAGAATACATTTTCCTTTCGGAGATCACAGGCGCTTCGGAAACAGGACCGGAACCCGGCACGGTTTTCCAATTCACTGTTTCAGGGATATCCTCCTCTTCCAGAAATCCCTGACGGACACAGAAGCCAAGCAGTCTCTCCGCCGCCGTCTCCGCATTCCATTCCCGGAGAATGGTCTGTAATGCATTTCTGCCCAGACGCTGACAAAGCTCCCTGTCCTCCAACAGCTTCTCCGTCATTTGAAACAATGCCTCTTCCGAGCCGTCACAATAGATCATACCGTTTTCCCCATGCCGGATCAAATACGGAACCGCTCCCATCATACTGCTCCCCACCACAGCACAGCCGCTGTTCATAGCCTCATTGACCACAGCCCCCCAGCCTTCCTCCCGGTCGCTGGTAGCCAGATAGATATCTGACTGTTCCATCATGCCGCGTACACGCTCAGGAGGACAATAACCGTGAAGAGTGACGACATCCTGCAGTTTCTGCTCTTCTACCAGTGCGGTGACCTGCTCTTCCATATCTCCGCTGCCCACCACGTCCAAATGGAAAGAAAATCCCTTTTTCTTTAAATGTTCCGCCGTCTTTATGGGCAGCTCCGGATGTTTCCAGTCCAAAAATCGTGCAGCCCAGAGTATCCTGCCGGGCTGCTTGTCCGCCATCAGCCGGTTCACATCATATCGCCTCGTTTCGGGAAAATATCCCCATTTCCGCATTTTTCCCGGATAAGCTCTCACCAGATGAAAATCGCTGGGCACATAGGCGCCGGCGCAGAACAGATAGACCGGCTGTTTTCGATAACGGGTGTGATCATGATATTTCTTTTTCAGCCCGCGGGGAGAGACGGCTTTCCACTGTCCCGTCTTATACAAACGCTCACTGCAGCGGATCACTGTTTTCCCTGCCTGCAGCCTGGCGTCAATATAGCTTTCATCGTCCGTGCCTCCGAAAAACACTACCCTGGCGGAGGCGATCAGCTCCTTACCGTATTCCGGATCCTCATAATATTTCTTTAAATAAGGAATATGTGCCTCTTC
>JAIEKC010000368.1:0-3526 GCA_029064505.1 Acetatifactor sp. | reverse complement strand
CATGACTTCCCTGCCTGAAAACTGTCATCTGATCCTCAGAACTCAGGAAGGGGAACTTCGGACGGAAAAGGTAGCCGAGGCGGACAAATATAATTATAAAACTCTGAGTTTAAAGAACTGGGAATTGTAAGTGGAGTAAGTGGATAGAAGCAACTGCCGCCTCCTTACAAAAATGTAAGCTATGGCATGAAATTGTAAGCTGAATCGATGGAAACGGAAAGGCTCTTTTGATATCCTTATATCAGAAAGAAACAAAACGAAAGAGAGGATATCAAAATGAAAAACTTATTTACAGCAGCACTTGCATTGATCGGGATCATCAGTGTACAGATGATAATATCATATGCCTTTTCCTGGCAGGCAGCAGATTTATTCTCCAAAGTATCGCTTACGGCATTGTTCACTTACTATCTCTGTAAAGTATTTCACAGGAAACGGAAAACGGCATGAGTGATCATGCCGTTTTCCATTCTGCCGCTTCCTGATCATCCGATCAGGAAAACAGCAGCTCTCCGATGCATTGATCCGCAATAAAGTTCCCGCTGCTTCACCATGAGATGCTGACAAATCCATCCTGTACATAACTCACAGATATTCGCAATATATAAGTCTCTACAGAAACTCCTTCACCGACTTATAAACACCTTCCGCATCCAGACCATATTTCTGTACCAGCGCTGCCGCAGAGCCGGATTCGCCGAACACATCCTGCATACCCAGCTTCTTCACTCTGGTAGGCAGATTTGCACTGAGACAGTCACAGACTGCGCTTCCCAGACCGCCAATCACGGAATGCTCCTCCACTGTCACTACCTTACCCGTCTTCTTCGCGCTGTTTATGATGATCTCCTCATCCAGGGGCTTGATGGTACAAATGCTTACGACCTCGGCGCTGACGCCGTCCGCTGCCAGCTTCTCCGCCGCACCCAGGGCGGAATCCACGCAGATGCCGGTTGCCACGATGGTCACATCCGTTCCCTCACGGACAACGGAGCCCTTGCCGATCTCAAATTTGTAATCCGGTCTGTCGTTGATCACAGGTACTGCCGCACGCCCAAAGCGTATATAAACAGGTCCCTGATATTCCAGCGCGGCGCGGACGGCAGCCTTCGCCTCCACATCATCCGCAGGACACATTACCACCATACCGGGAATGGTTCTCATCAGAGCGATATCTTCATTACACTGATGGGTAGCGCCGTCCTCGCCTACCGTGATACCGGCATGAGTAGCCCCGATCTTTACATTCAGGTGGGGATATCCGATAGAATTGCGAACCTGCTCAAAAGCACGTCCTGCCGCAAACATGGCAAAGGAGCTGACAAAAGGAATCTTGCCCACCAGGGACAATCCAGCCGCAATACCCATCATATTAGCCTCGGCGATACCGCAGTCTATATGGCGGTCGGGATATGCTTTCCGAAAGATACTGGTCTTGGTAGCTGCCGCAAGATCCGCATCCAGCACTACCAGATCGGGGAATTCCTCCGCCAGCTCTTTCAGAGCATTGCCATAGCTTTCACGTGTTGCTACCTTTTTAATTGTAATTGCGTTCTGTGCAATTTTTTCGGCCATTATGCTTCACCTGCTTTCTCTAATTCTGCGCCGATCTTCTCCAGATCAGCCATAGCCACGGCGTACTCCTCATCGTTGGGAGCCTTGCCGTGCCAGTCGATACTGTTCTCCATAAACGAAACGCCCTTGCCCTTTAAGCTGTGAAGCACGATGCAGGTGGGCATTCCCTTGGTCTCCCTTGCCTCCTTAAAGGCTGCACGGAGCGCGTCGAAATCATGGGCATCCACATTGATCACATGGAAATTAAACGCTTCAAACTTCTTATCTATGGGGTAAGGGGAACATACCTTATCAATAGGGCCGTCAATCTGGAGATTGTTATTGTCCACAATGACGCACAGGTTGTCCAGCTTACGGTGTCCCGCAAACATGGAAGCCTCCCATACCTGTCCCTCCTCAAGCTCGCCGTCACCCAAAAGTGTATAGACACGGAAGCTTTCATTGTTCAGCTTTGCCCCCAGCGCCATACCTACGGCTGCGGAAACGCCCTGACCCAGGGATCCGGAGGACATATCCACGCCGGGAATATGAATGCAGGGATGTCCCTGAAGATATGAGCCCAGATGGCGCAATGTTTTCAGATCCTCCACAGGGAAGAATCCTCTGTTAGCCAGTGCGGAATACAGCCCGGGAGCCGTGTGACCCTTTGACAGTACAAAGCGATCCCTGTCCTTCTTGTCGGGATGCTCCGGATCAATGTTCATTTCCTCAAAATACAGGAATGTAAATGCATCTGCTGCGGAAAGAGAACCGCCTGGATGACCTGCCTTTGCACCGTGAACTGCGGTTACAATGCCTTTTCGCACTTCATTCGCGTGCTTTTGCAGTTCTAAATTGTTCATGGTTTCCTCCATTCTGCCCAGGCCAACGCCTGAAGCTTCCTTATTCGTCCGAATTTACAATGGTTCGGAATCCTCCCGACTCCGAACAACCATCAAATTTATACTAGCACAGATTCCTTTCCACGTCCAGTATTTTCATCCATAAAATGCCGAATGTGCACGGGCACAGACATATTGTCCGCCCCCCTTTGTTACCTGCGTTCCTGTCCCGGATCTTCTTTCGCAAAGCACACGAAAGCATCCCGCATCTGCACAGGACCGCTTCTTTCACGATCTCCGACTACAAAGCGCTTGCGGAATATACCCAAAACTCTACTTCTCCGCCTGCCCGTAGTAAGCGTTAGCCCCGTGCTTTCTGTAGTAATGCTTATCCTGCAGTTCCTGGGGTGCCGGCAGGATCCGGGGATTGATGGTCTCCGCGCGGTAAGCCATCTTGGCAACCTCCTCCAGCACTACCGCATTATGTACCGCCTCCTTGGCATCTTTTCCCCAGGCAAAGGGACCATGATTTTTACAGAGTACCGCAGGCACTGCCACAGGATCCTTGCCCAGACGCCTGAACTCACTGACGATCAGATGACCCGTATTTTCCTCATATGCCTCCTCGATTTCTTCCGCAGTGAGGCATCTGACACAGGGCACCTCCCCGTAAATATAATCGGCATGGGTGGTACCGTAACAGGGAATGTCCCTTCCCGCCTGAGCCCAGCTGGTGGCATAGGAGGAATGGGTATGTACGATGCCGCCAACGGCGGGAAACGCCTTGTAAAGTTCCTTGTGGGTAGCCGTATCGGAGGAAGGATTATAGCGTCCCTCCACCTTATTTCCATCCAGATCCACCACGACCATATCCTCGGGCCGCAGCCTGTCATACTCCACACCGCTGGGCTTGATCACAAACAATCCGCTCTCCCTGTCAATGGCGCTGACATTGCCCCAGGTAAAAGTGACAAGACCATACTTGGGCAGATCCATATTGGCCTCATAGACTAATTTTTTTAATTCCTCTAACATAAAACCCTCCTATTCTATTCCAATAGACTCTCGGAATCTCCAGACCGCTTATCAATCGGCTTTCCGGAAATCGTTCCGGGCGATTCCCCCTCTTT
>JAIEKC010000367.1:0-2213 GCA_029064505.1 Acetatifactor sp. | reverse complement strand
GTATAGCCGCTCTTTATACCTTTTCGTGCCTTTGCGCTTCTTCATGCAATAGGCTGCCAGTTTGCGGATATAGGCAAGGGCGTAGGTCTCATCATAGTACCTGGCTGTCAGCTCTGTCTGCTCCAACAGGATCTGCAGAATGGTCTTATCGCAGCTTTTGCCGGTCAGTTCACTGAAAATAAAGGGATTCTCCAGGGCATACCGGGCAAGCATAATACCGTCCGCGCCTGTGCGCTCCATCATTTTCTCCGCGGATGATCGCCGAAGCTCTCTTCTGATCCAACATCAGCGCGCTGCCCTCACCGCTTTTAAATACATTGGGAACCGGGCATCCCATATTGATATCGATCACATCAAAGCTCTCCAGCAGTTCGCTGCATGCCATCCGCTCCATCACCGCAGGTATGCCGCCCAACAGCTGAACGGCTCTGACCGGCTCCTCCGCTGTGGTGAAGAGCAGGCGCCTGGTCGCCCGGTCCTGATATTTCAGCGCATTGGCGCTGGACATTTCCGTAAAGCAAAGCCCCGCCCCCATCTCATACGCCAGCATCCGTAAGGGATAGCAGGTATATCCCGCAAGAGGCGCCATCAGGACATTGGAGGACAGCAATATGCCTCCCAGACGTATTTTCTTGATCTCCATTCGTCAACCCTTTTCCGATATCACTTGTGTTGTTTCTATTTTATCATCCCTATAAAGTATCCGTCTCATCCAAAGCACTGCCATATGAAATATATCACCAGCATATGAACCGGATAAAAGGCATAGCAAATATATTGAAATACTTTTGAATGGTGTCCCCTGCGGCCATTGTAAAGCCAGATCGGAATCAGCGATAACAAGGCAAATCCCTGCTGAGGGATTTCCAACTCATATCCTGCGACAGGAACGGAATAATAATATCCTCCAAGAACATGGATATTTAATATTGCCATACATACCAGCTGTCCGACAAAGCACTGCCACTTTTTACCCCTGAAAAAATAAAAAGTCAGGACAGTCAAAACACCGGCGCCATAATAATCCACCATTGTGACCGTACCAAGCAGAAAGCCCACCGATACTGCCATCACAGATGTCAGGCAGATCAACCACCATTTCTTCGACGCCTTCGCCCTCTCGATCAGAATAATGAAAAACAGCGCGATCGTAAATGTCCAGAGAACGTTCTGGTGGAATGGGTAAATAAACGAACTTGCGTAGAACAGGTTAAAAGGAATTTCTGATATAACAGCAAAGACCAGCATCCTCCGCATATATTTTCGAACATCAGATGTATGGAAATACCCTTCCACGATCAAAAACGAAAATATCGGAAATGCCATCCTTCCAATGCAGGTCAGCCACTCCTGCGCCGGGAAAAATCCCGCCCACATATGATCGCATAACATAAAGATCATACCCAACAGATGCAATGAAAACGAGCTGAGTCTCCTGAATCTCCAATGTTTCATATTTATACCCCCAAGCCCGACTTCGGCGGGCACTGATCTCCATATCCATGGCAGTGGAATCCACGCCGCCCCGGTTTTTACATACTTTTTACATATATTGTAAAAGGAAGCCGCCGATGAAATTACTCGTGCCGCCCACACAGTTTGAAAACGTTACCACATTAGCATTTTGGGGACATTATATCATTTCAGGCACGCTTATGCAACTCTGCCGCGCCATCGCAGGCCATGATCCTTCACGCATTTTCTGCCCTTTCGCCTGTTCTCCGACAAAATGCGGGGGCCGGTTCATATGTGTTACCCCATATCTTAGGAACAGGAATGCAGACAGGGCAGGCGCCATCGCACATATTCTTCCTTTCCGCGCAGTTTTTCTTCCGGATCCTTCCTTGTTTTTACCTTTGACATATAGTATCATAAACCATACAGTAACAGTACACTCAACAACATCTTTATCATTTAAATCAGCCGACCCGCAGATACAAAAAACAAAGCGCGGACAACGGCGCAAAAAGGAGGCACACTATGAACGAACAGCGCAAATTGCTTACCATCGGGCAATTCGCCGCACTCCACGGCATAAACAAGAAAACACTGATGTGGTATGATGAAATCGGCCTGTTTAAGCCCGCCGCGGTCAATCCGGAGAACGGCTACCGCTGCTATAATTATCACCAGAGCACCATACTGGAAACGATCCTCCTGCTGCGGGAGCTGGACGTACCCATCACGGAGATCCGGGACTTCATGAAAAACCG
>JAIEKC010000366.1:0-5892 GCA_029064505.1 Acetatifactor sp. | reverse complement strand
CTGTTATAATTTTCATCCGTGATCTTAAACTCCTCGTAAAAGGTGGCTTCATTCAATTTATTTATATATCCGTTGATATGTATGATCGCCTGTTCAAGATTACGTCCGGAAGAATACCTCGCATTTGTGATAGTGATCGTTTCCCGCTTTATCCCCTGCTTTCTGCTTGACAATTCGGCTGCGTCATCATAATTGGTTGTGTAGATCCGTTTCCATGGCAGCGCTATGATCGCATCCTGGTGTTTACTGGTTTCCGCACATATCAGTTCGCCCTTCAAAAATCGGATAAACTCGGGCAGCCCCTTTTTACAGGAGTCATCCATTATATATCTTGTCGCTGAGATCGTCAGATTATCTGACCTGGCTATCTTCAGATCATCACAGATCGCATGGGCCAGTCCCGCTCCCACTTTCATGGGAGAACCATTCCTGTTTTTTCCTCCGAAGGAAAAACCGGAGCCCAGAAATAAAATAGCTTCTCCATCACAGGCATGCTGTATTGCTTCTCTCAATTCCATATAATTTCCCCTTTCTGATCAAATTGTATTGATATTACCTGCTACAATTATAATATACTCCAATATGTTATTCAATTATTTTTCATAATATTGTCATTGCAATATAACGCGGATCAGCTTTCTTTTTTCTTATACAATAAGACATCCTTGGGGTCAGACCACTTTAGGCTATCAGACAATCGGATACGGATCTCTTCTTCCGATGAAATTCCATACCATTCTTTCACTTTTTCATCCTCTCGAACCATCAGTAAATAAAATTGACTTAACCCAATTAACCGGTTCAGAAAATTTAGTAATACGTTTTCTTCTGATATTGATTCATGATCATTGACAGCATATTCCAAATAGGAAAATATATCGCTCTTTAAATGCAGCACAACACTATCAGCTGTAAGTTCTTCGCCTATGATTTTGCCAAAATACTGTACATCTTCAATCTGCTCAAAAATAATACCGGAATCAGATATATATTGCGGAGGGTCACACGAGTAAACACCACCTCCCCATTCAATCAGTTTCTCATTAAGTTTCACAGTTTCCAATTCCTTCCGTGGAATTATAATATCTAAAACATAATCCATCTTCTTTCCTCTCTTTTAAGTCCAAATGCCACTTCACTGTAAGACATCAAAATCAATATTATAAGGCTCCTCCATGGTAAAAACTCTATGACATGGAGATTACCTTCTTTCTCAAGCCACGTAGTGGCTTTGCACGTAGTGGCTTTGCACGTAGTGGCTTTGCACGTAGTGGCTTTGGTATCTCTATTATACAGCAGGTAAACCGTTTGGGCTCGCATTTTCTACAAAATATATGAAATTTTTAAGGTACTGTCGCGGACCTTTTGCCCCCAACTGATATATTCATCTGCCACTTTTTTGGACAAGTCAGGAATATTATGATCCAGGGAAAAATTTCCGCAATTTTTGTGACCTTTCTGTTTTGTTCCGCCTCTAATTATTGTAAAATGAAACGGCCGTTTCGTGAAAACAGGTGAAATACCCGTAATACAACAATAAGGAACAGGAAGAAATGAACAAGGAACAGTTTACGGCACAGGTACTTGAGGCCGAAAAGAGTCTGTATCACATAGCACGGTCCTATCTGAATAATGATGAAGACTGCGCCGACGCGATGCAAAATGCGATCTTACATGCTTTCGAAAAATTACATACCTTGCGGAATGAGATGTATTTCAAGACATGGCTTACCAGAATACTGATCAATGAATGTAAACATATCATTCGTTCCAGAAAGGAGCAGATTCCTTACGAAGATTACTATGAGGAAGCGCAGGCGCTGACAGGGCAGGAAGATTACCCGGAGGTGTTTGAGGCGGTCATGGGCCTGGAAAATAATTACAGAGCTCCGTTTGTACTGTTTTATGTGGAGGGATTTTCCATGAAAGAAATCTGCCGGATCTTAAATCTGTCGCAAAGTACGGTAAAAATGAGACTGTACCGGAGCAGAAAACTTTTAAAAGAAAAATTGGAAGGAGTATACGGATATGAAAGATAAGAGCTGGAACGACGCATTTCCCGAGGTTCCGGAGCATGTGCATCAGGCTGTATTAGATACCCTTGCCGGGCTGGAGGACAGAAAGGTGAAAAAGATGAAAAAGAGTAAAATGATTATCTTAGCGGCAGCAATGGTGGCCGTATTTGGACTGACCGTGGGCGCATCGGAGATCTTCAAATGGAACGAAAGAGCCGCGGAAGTCTTTGTGGCAGACGAGGAACAGCAGACAGCGCTGGTAATGGGACAGATCGCACAGGAAGAATATCAGACAATATCGGATAACGGTCTTACCATACGGGCGATACAGACCATTCAGGACAACAACTGCTTTTACGCACTGTTTGAAGTAACGGCAGAGGATGAGTCCATACAGATCACCTCCGGCTATAATATGGGAGTTACCGTCAATCACCAGGGGGGTGAAAATCCTTTCAGCATGTTAAACCTCAGTTTTGTGGATGACAGCCGCCAGACTGTCTCCAACAGCAGGTACTATGAGATAACAGGCACCAAAACGGATCCCGGAAATGAGGATCTGAATATAAGTATTCAGTTTACCTCACTGAATGCACCTGGGGAAAAAGCGATGGAAGGAGAACATCTTCTGGAGGGCAACTGGGAATTTGCACTCAGTCTGCACGCTGCGGAGCCTGTCTGTTATGAGATCAACAGAGAGTGTCAGATTGCAGGCTGCGCCGTCACAGTCAAAAGAGCGGAGCTTACGCCGATCAGCGTAAAACTGGTCTGTGACGAAGAAGGGGTCCGACAGCTGGAGGAATCGGAGGGGATCCATCTGGATCAGGCGGACGTTCTCCGGGCCTTATTCGTCAATGGAATCCGGTATCAGGACGGCACCATTGTGGAAGAGATGGGGCATCAGGAGCTCTGGGCCGGATATGAAAATGGAGATTACACGAAGACGGCGCGGCTGTCCAGTGTAATCGACGTGGATAAGGTCTGCGCGCTCCTGGTGGGAGACAATATGGACGAGATAAACCTGCAGTAGAAATGCTGTTCCCCGGGCAATCTCAAAATTCCGGAAAATCAGGGCTTATGAGTTTTTTAAGGTCTGCATGACCGATCAGCCATAAGCCCTGTATCTGTTCGCTTCTTCTCCCAACAAATTTTCCGGCATATCATCTTCTTTTACCTGCCCCGCAAGTCGCTGATATGCTTATTTTTTATAGTTATCAGGCCAATCAGGAGATGGTCCCTGTGCTTCTCCAAATATAATGTTGCATTACTCATTCCCACAGATATCTCAAAGCTTCCAGTGTATCCACTGCTCAATAAGCGTTGGAATATCAAATGTTTTATAATCACAAATATATTCTTCTATTTCCAACAACGTTCCATAGGTTGATTCTTCCCTATAGCAAAAGTATAAGAAATGAGTTTCGACAATTCCAATCATTTTGCCTCCAGCAACTCCCCAAACACGTCCGTCAAGGTCTTTGTCGGAATTTCATGTTCTGTTGCTTCATAAAATGGTGCTGTCAACTCTTCCCACTTTTCCTTCCCCACATCTACACCATTGATTTCATAATAATTTGGTTCAGCATAACCACGTTCAAGCTCTAAAACAGTTTCCCATTCTCCATCACTGTTCAATACTATATACCGAAATCTTTCACCCCATGCATGCTGAACATCATGATCCCACATTTTACCGACTCCCAACAAACCTTCAAAATAGATGTTTCATCCACAGTAAGATATGCTGCAGGCATCTTCTCCCAGCTCATAGTCAAAAAAATACACCACCTGTTGGTTCACTCCAAATTCCGGCTTGCCATCCCCATCTATATCACTGTTTGCATCATCCGTTTCTAAAAGAAAAATTTCATCTACAGTCTTCCTCTCCCACAGGTCAAATCTTCTTGATGTTTCTTTACCATACTTCTTCACAGAACACCATCCACTCCACCTCGTCCCGAATGTGTTCCCAACCGTTTTCATCCGTATACAAATATTTCCTAGTGCTCTCTATCCACTCTTCCATTGTACATTCTGTTTCATTGAAAACGTACATATCATCCTCGTCGTAATAATTATTTTCATTGATTTCTATCCGATAAAACCAATCCAGATCGGTTTCATTTCCTTTGGAATCCAATCTGAAACATCTCCAGAAATCTCTTCTTTCAACCGTGGAAGTACTTATGTATATAAAGGTGCCGTCCTTTGTAAGAAAGTAATCTGTTGGATGTGAGAAAAACCCATTCAGCATGTAGAATTTACCTTTTTTGTATGAAAAAATCAGATACTCCCGACATGTCTGGACATGCAATTCCGGTATCCCATCTCCATCTATATCATAAATTAAATAATATGTAGCATAACGCCTGTCCGGCTCACCAGTAGGTGTATATATTTCTTCAATAGTTGTCGCTGCTATGCTCCGTTCATTGGCCAGGAACTCACTATATCCCCAAATGGCATTCTCCCTGACTGCTTCCATAGATTCTATAGTTTATACAAAGTTCTGTTTTTTCTCTTTTGTACTCCGTTTATCGGCTAAAAAAATATTGCATCCATAGTTGGCTTTTCCCAAAAAATCTTCCGCGCTTTCTTCATATACAGTTGTGGCATATAAAAGAATCGTTACGGTCAGCACGATACTTACTTCTAAAAAGTTCTTTTTCATATATATTTACCTTGATTCATTCAATAATAATTAACTCAACTTTCCCAGCAACATAATCGGTGAAAGTACATGATTTATCATGTAAATTTATTGCTTTTATTGGTTCCCTGACATTAAAATAGCACCTGATCTTTGGTATAATAAGACACCACATCAAATAAACCAATTACAGAAGAGGTGCTAATCTTATGATAAACCAAATGAATCAAAATGACCATACCCCTAATGCTTTTTCCAATACTTTAAAGGAACTTCAGATTGGAAAGCTGTTACGCAAATCCAATATTACAAAATCATGTGGTATATCTGCATACGAGGTATTTCAATTTTTACTGTTGTCAGTATTTCAGGGAAAGAATCTTTTCCGTTTCCTGAATTCAAAACATAAAGATCAGGCTGTCTCCAAGAATACGTACTGCCGTTTCTTAAATGAAACTTCCTATAACTGGAGCAGATTCCTTTTGCTTCTCGCGGTCAGAGTAACTGCCGCTTTTGATTCGCTTACCAGACCTGAGAGGGTAAAAGTCCTTATTCTGGATGATTCTGTGATAAAACGTAACCGCAGCAAGACAGTAGAGTTACCGGCACGCGTTTATGACCATGTTGAACATAAATTTCAGAAAGGTTTTACCCTTCTTGCGCTTGGCCGGTCAGACGGATACGGTTTTATCCCAACGGGTTTTAATCTGCTTTCTTCTGCCACAAAAAGCAACCGTTACAACGAGGTCTCCGATAAAATCGACCACCGCACAAATGGCTATAAATTCAGGAAGGAAAGCATGATGCAGAAAACAGACGCTGCAATCCTTCTGATTATCTGCGGGAACCGCCGGTCAATTAAATGCTTTTTCAAGGCATCAAAATCTTTTTTGAAGTTAGGCACTGGGTTTCAGAGCCACAATTATGGTGCAATGGTAAGCCATACCGCCATTGTATTTACGAGATATATCATTTTGGAATGGATCCGCAGGAACCAGAATGACCAGAAAACGTATGGTGAGCTGTTTTACATGTTCTGTGAAGATATCCAAGACATGGATTTAACGAATGCCCTTCAAAGTCTGATGGCTTTGTTTGTGGAGCATATATCAACGCTTTCCGCAGATATCACATCTGTATTAAAAAGTAAAGTAACCGAATGGATTGCTTCTCAAGCCGCATTTATTCAAGCTTTATTCGGAAATATCTGCCGGGAAAGTTGAGTTA
>JAIEKC010000365.1:0-9876 GCA_029064505.1 Acetatifactor sp. | reverse complement strand
ATGCCCAATACGCCGGCGCTCGTACTGGAGGGGTGTACCGGAGTCTGTGCCGGAGAGGAAGTGCCCCGGGAAGATCTGAACAGGGTGGTAAAACTGATGGAATCCTTTGGCAGGGCAAGCGTGGTACCGGAAAGACTAATGGATGTGGTAGTGGGCGTCAGCGGGAGCTCACCGGCATATGTCTTTCTGTTTATCGAAGCTATGGCGGATGAGGCCGTGGCGGCAGGCATGCCCAGGAAACAGGCTTATGAATTTGCGGCCCAGGCGGTATTGGGCAGCGCCAGGATGGTCCTGGAGACAGGAAAGCATCCCGGAGAATTGAAGGATATGGTCTGCTCTCCCGGCGGAACCACCATTCAGGCGGTAAAGGTGCTGGAGGAAAAAGGCATGAGGGCGGCGGTCATGGACGCTATGGAAGCCTGTATTGAAAAGTCTAAAAGTATGTGAGGGCTGAACTGTTACGTGTGATGATGCAAATATGATGCAAAAACTTGACAAATAATAATCTCTTTGCTATTATGAGGCTGTAACAAATTTAACAACTTTGTAATATTTATACCAAAAGAAGGAAATAATATTGTTAACATTTGTTGGGAGGTAAATAAAATGGCAAAAAGCAGTAGGCTGTTCGCTGCGCTGACGGGGATTATGATGTCGGTCATCCTGTTTGTGCAGACGGGTATGGCAGCTCAGGCTGGCGGCACGGATTACCTGGAAAATATGCGGGGCGGTATAGCATCGGTATTGAATCCCGGTTCTACAAGTTCGGATGAGATCGTTAACGCTACGGCGAGAGAGTTGAACATTGAACTCGTACCTCAGGTGGAAGAGGAAGATGATACCGGCATGCTGGTCATGGCCAATGTGCAGAATGCCCTGAACGTGAGAAGTGAAGCCAGTGAAGATGCCTCAAAGGTAGGAAAGCTATATAAGGATTGCGGCGGAATCATACTGGAGAGAAGGGACGGATGGACGAAGCTGCAGTCGGGCAACATTATCGGCTGGGCATCTGACGAATATCTGTTGTTTGGGGAAGATGCGCGGGCGCTTGCAAATGATGTGGGCAGGATGATGGCTACCGTTGATACGGAAACACTTCGTGTCAGGACGGAGCCGGGAATTGATGCGGGTGTTCTGGGACTCCTTCCCAAGGGTGACATCGTGGAGGTTCTGAGCAAGGATAACGAGGAATGGGTCTGCATTGATTATGAGGGCCTGGACGGTTATGTGTCGGCGGAGTATGTGGTTTTGGATTTTCAGATCGATTCGGGAGAAACGATGGAAGAGATCAGACTCCGCGAGGAAGCCGAGGCGGAGGCGAAGCGTCATGTCAACTACGGCGCTTATACCACGGACGCGGATACTACCATGCTGCTGGCAGCTCTGATCCAGTGTGAAGCGGGCAGCGAGGCATATGAAGGACAGGTGGCGGTCGGCGCGGTTGTGATGAACCGGGTAAGAAGCGGCGCTTATCCCAACAGTATCCACGGCGTTATTTATGCATCCGGGCAGTTTACACCGGCCTTGAACGGTAAGGTAAATGCAGTGTATGAATCCGGAAATATTAAGTCAAGCTGTATACAGGCGGCGGGAGATGCGCTTGCAGGCGTTTCAAATGTGGGAGACTGTACACATTTCCGCAGAAATGACGGACGTGACGGTATTGTCATCGGAAACCATGTATTTTATTAAAATTTTGGTTAAAGCAAAAAAACAGCAGGGACGGCGTTGCAGAGCGCTGTCCCTGTTTTGTGGTATGAGCAGAGTCGGAAGGCCGCTCATTCAGCTGCCATGGACGGATGAACTGACGGAAGGAGTCGGGCAGCGCGGACACGAAAGACTTTGCCTTTTGCGTCTGTCCATATTGGATCTGGAGCACAGAAATGGCTTGCCTGAAAGCCTGTTTTGTAGTAAACTGAGTATTAAGAATTGCTTAAGGGAATCTTTATTCGACTGGTCTGTGTCCGCATGGTTTTGATACACAAAGTGTATCTTGGACGTGGAATGTACGTTGTGATCAAATTTGCGTGCAACCGGCGGGAAATCGGTCGCAAAGGCAGGTGCAAGGGAGATTCCGAGAGGCTATGCAATAAGATAAGGAGTGATTGAATGGTCGAGATTATGACAATGATGATCATCTGGCTTGTGGTTCTGATCATAGCGGTGGTCGTGGAAGTCCTGACTATGGGTTTGACGACGATCTGGTTTGCCGGCGGTGCGCTGGTGGCGATTGTGGCTACGCTGCTCCATGCACCCATTGCGATACAGGTGGTGCTGTTCTTTGTAGTTTCGATACTGCTTTTGTTCTTTACCAGACCCGTGGCGGTGAAGTATTTTAACAAAGATCGTGTGAAGACCAATGTGGAAAGTCTGGTGGGCAGACAGGCGATCGTGATCAGTGAGATCAACAATATACAGGGAACCGGGCAGGTGACCGTGAGCGGCCAGCAGTGGAGCGCCAGAAGTGTGGACGATAATGCAGTCATTCCTGCCGGCGCGGTGGTAAATATTCTGTCGATCAACGGTGTCAAGCTGGTGGTGAAGGCAGACGAACAGATGAAGGATCTCAATCCCGTTCCTCCGCCTGTTCCGGAGCCGATGAGTGTGTCCCAGATGGAGGAACTGGAGGAAAAACAGCCGGAATAGAAAAGCGATTTTCTGATCATAAAAAGGTGCGCCGCATTGCTGACGGCGCGGAAAGAGGTATAATATGGGAGTTTTAGGTTGGTTTGTTGCAGTGCTTGTGATTTTGGTTGTGGTGCTGGTGTTCGTGATCTTTGTTTCCTGTTTTAAGATCGTCCCTCAGGCACAGGCATATGTGATCGAGCGTCTGGGCGCTTATAAGGGAACATGGTCCGTGGGCTTTCATGTAAAGATGCCGTTTTTTGACAAGGTGGCGAGAAGGGTAAATATGAAGGAACAGGTTGCGGACTTTCCGCCTCAGCCGGTTATCACGAAGGATAATGTTACCATGAGGATCGATACGGTGGTGTTCTATCAGATCACTGACCCCAAGCTGTTTACCTACGGCGTTGAGAATCCGATGATGGCTATCGAGAACCTGACGGCCACCACCCTGCGTAATATCATCGGTGACCTGGAGCTGGATCAGACGCTGACCAGCCGTGAGACCATCAATACCAAGATGCGTGCGGCACTGGATATTGCCACGGATCCATGGGGGATCAAGGTAAACCGTGTGGAGCTTAAGAATATCATTCCCCCGGCGGAGATACAGAATGCCATGGAGAAGCAGATGAAGGCGGAACGTGAGAGACGTGAGGCTGTAACCCGGGCAGAGGGTGAAAAGAAGGCAAAAATCCTGGAGGCGGAAGGCGCTAAGGAATCCGCCATTCTCCGTGCCGAGGCGGATAAGCAGTCCGCAATCCTTCGCGCGGAGGCTGAGAAAGAGAAGATGATCCGCGAGGCGGAAGGTGAGGCTGAGGCAATCCTGAAGGTTCAGCAGGCCAACGCAGAAGGTATCCGTCTGCTGAAAGAGGCCGGTGCTGACGACGCGGTGCTGAAGATAAAGAGCCTGGAAGCCTTTGAAAAGGTTGCGGACGGACAGGCGACCACCATTATTCTTCCCGCGGAATTGCAGGGAATTGCAAGTATTGCAGCGACTTTCAAGGAGACGGGAGTCAGTTTGAAGAAATAAATGGAAAGATACTTGTACGAATGTTCTTTGATACCGATCAGGAGAAACGTTTGATTTATGCCTGCCAGGGAAATCTTCTCTGGCAGGCGATTTTTATTCCCGCAGGCAGTATGATCCACCTAAATTATCCCTATGTTTCGCTGGTCTGAATTTCCACCTGACTGCGTTGGCTTCACTCGGCATTTACTTTGGCAAATTGGCACCGCATCGCCTCGTTCAGCCGCCTTGCAGGCTGAAAAGATATCCTGCGCCAGGCATGCGGGCAATTGGGGCGGATCATACCGGTGCTGTACCAGTCATGGCTCGAAGGAGCCCAAAACAGCGAAAAACAGGCGGGGGTTGAAAAATCAGAGATTATGAAGTATATTTAAATGTATTAAAACATCTGCAGGAAAATACTCTGGCGGAAAAGCCGGTGTTAAGGAAACCCGTTCAGGCGGGCAGGGAGGTATACAAATGGATCTAAAGGGACGCGATTTTCTGAAATTGCTGGATTTTACGCCGGAGGAGATCACTTATCTGGTGGATCTGGCGACAGAACTGAAAGAAAAAAAGAAAGAGGGTATTCCCATGGATACGCTGCGGGGAAAAAATGTGGCGCTGATCTTTGAAAAGACAAGCACCCGCACCAGATGCGCCTTTGAAGTGGCGGCTCACGATCTGGGCATGGGGACGACCTATCTGGATCCCAGCGGTTCTCAGATCGGGAAGAAAGAAAGCATTGCGGATACCGCGAGAGTTCTTGCGGGCATGTTTGAGGGAATTGAATACCGCGGCTTTGGTCAGGATATTGTGGAGGAGCTGGCAAAATATTCGAAGGTCCCTGTGTGGAATGGCCTGACAAATGAATTTCATCCGACCCAGATGCTGGCTGACCTTCTGACCATACGTGAACACTTCGGGCGCCTGAAAGGCATTAAGCTGACCTATATGGGGGATGCCCGCTACAATATGGGGAATTCACTGATGGTGGCATGTGCCAAGATGGGCATGCATTTTACGGCATGTACTACTGCGAAATATTTTCCGGAGAAGGCTCTGGTGGAGCAGTGTGAGAAAATTGCGGCGCAGACCGGAGGCAGTATCACTCTAACGGAAGATGCGGATGCGGGTACAAAGGGCGTGGATGTGATCTATACGGATGTGTGGGTGTCCATGGGCGAGCCCGATCAGGTGTGGACGGAGCGTATCAGGGAATTGTCTCCCTATCAGGTGAACAGGAAAGTAATGGACAATGCGGGAAAAGATGCCATTTTTATGCACTGTCTGCCCGCTTTTCATGATCTGAAGACCAAGATCGGGGCGGAGATGGGACAGAGATTCGGCGTTACCGAGATGGAAGTGACGGACGAGGTCTTTGAGTCGGAGCAGTCTCTGGTGTTCGAGGAGGCGGAGAACCGCATGCATACGATCAAGGCGGTGATGGCGGCGACCCTTTAAAAGTGAGTAAACGGATTACCGGGAGGGAAATTTGAAGGCGAAAATTTTGACGCTTCTGCGGGAGCGGGGAGATTATGTGTCAGGCCAGGAGCTCTGTGAGCGGTTCGGAGTCTCCCGGACGGCAGTCTGGAAAGCGATCGGCCAATTGAAAAAGGAAGGTTTTTCCATAGAGGCGGTACAAAACCGCGGGTATCGGCTGGTGCAGGAGGAGGAAGTATTTGGACAGCATGAACTGGAGAGCCGTATGGATACCCGCTGGGCGGGGCATCCTGTCAGCTTTTATGAGGTGCTGGATTCCACGAATCTCCGCGCCAAGCTGGATGCGGAGAACGGAGCGCCTCAGGGAGCCCTTGTGGTGGCGGACATGCAGACCGCGGGGAGGGGCAGAAGAGGGCGCAGCTGGAGCAGCCCTGCAGGCACAAATGTGTATTTTACCCTGATTCTGAAGCCTGATTTCGAACCGGCCAGGGCGTCCATGCTTACATTGGTCATGGCAATGGCGGTGGCATCTGGCATTACGGATACCTGCGGTGCGGAAGCCTGCATTAAATGGCCCAATGACATTGTGATCGGCGGCAGGAAGGTCTGCGGCATGCTGACGGAGCTGAGCGTACAGCAGGAATACATCCAGCATGTGGTGATCGGCGCCGGCGTCAATGTGGGACTGCAGGAATTTGTGCCGGAGATCGCGGATACGGCTACCTGCCTGGAGCGGGAATGCGGCAGGAAAGTTCCCAGGGCTCAGCTGGTAGTCAATATTATGAGGGCTTTTGAGAAATACTATGAAACATTCCTGGAAACACAGGACTTTTCCGAACTGAAAGAGGCTTATGACAGACTGTTGGTAAATTGTGGCAGAGAGGTCCGTGTGCTTGATCCCAAGGGAGAATATACAGGGATATCCAAAGGCATTAACCGTACCGGTGAACTGCTGGTGGAACGGTCGGACGGCTCAGAGGCGGCGGTTTATGCGGGAGAGGTGTCTGTCAGGGGAATTTACGGATATGTTTGATTTCCGTGACGGCTGACAGGCGAGGAAATTTGATGCGGACTCAGGATGCAGGTGTTTTGACATCTGGATCGCTGTGGTTTGACACTTAAAACCGTATTTCTGCGCGGCCGGGCTTCCGGAAAGTGCAGGGCGGGCAGATCCCGGGGAGGTTAGGGAATGGACGAGAAGAAAACAGTACTCTGCGGAGCCAACTCCTATGAGTTGAAATACTATTTTAATGAGAAGTTCAATGGCATTCCGGAATCCGTCAGGGAAGAACTGCATATTCTGTGTGTGCTGTTTACCGAGGAAGTGGGGGGTGTCTTTGTCATCGCTTTTGAGGAGGACGGCAATGTGGTGCTTGAGACCAATGCAGATGATGACGACATTTATTATGATGAGGTCAGCAGCGGACTGATGGTCGCCGAAGTGCGCAGAAGGCGTCAGGAGCTTTTCGAATCCCTGAGTTTATATTACAGGGTGTTTATTTTGAAGGAAGCGCTCCCCTGACAACGGACGTCTGTGTCTGCGGTGTAAGCTTTTGCAGGCTGCAGGAAGGTGTGGAGGTTAGTATGATTCTGGTAATCGATGTGGGAAATACCAATATGACATTGGGGGTCTATGACGGGGAAACGTTAAAGGGCACCTTCCGTATGACGACGAAGACCCCCAGAACTTCGGATGAATATGGTGTTATGATCACCCAGCTTTTGAAAAATAAGGGGATAGAGGCTACAATGCTGGAGGGCTCCATCGTGGCAAGTGTGGTGCCTGATGTGATGCATTCCCTGATGGGCGGTCTGGTGCGCTATACAGGGACAAAGCCCATGAATGTAGGCCCTGGCGTGAAAACAGGGATACGTATTGTGACGGAGGACCCCAGGGCCATCGGCGCGGACAGGATCGTGGACGCGGTGGCGGCCTATGAAAAATATGGAGGACCGGTGCTGGTACTGGATTTCGGTACCGCTACCACCTATGACCTGATCACGGAAAAGGGTGAATTTGCAGCGGGCATCACGGCCCCCGGAATACGTATCAGCTCGGAAGCGCTCTGGACACAGGCGGCAAAGCTGCCCAATTTCGAGATCAGAAAGCCCAAGTCCATTCTGGCCCAGGAGACTATCAGCAGCATGCAGGCAGGACTGGTGTATGGGCAGATCGGACAGACGGAATATATCATCCGCAAGGTTAAGGAAGAGAGTAAGATTCCCGGTATAAAGGTAGTGGCTACCGGCGGTCTGGGAAGGCTGATCGCGGATGAGACGGAGAGTATTGATGTTTACGACAGTTTCCTGACACTGGACGGATTGCGGATCATCTATGATAAGAACCGTCGTTGATACTCCGGAGCGATAGCACGCTTCGAAACGGAGAGTGGGAATGAGCAAATTACAGATTGGGAGTGTGACATTAGGCAACAATGTCATCCTTGCACCTATGGCAGGCGTTACGGATCTGCCTTTCCGCCTTCTATGCAGAGAGCAGGGAGCGGGACTGGTGTGCATGGAAATGGTCAGCGCCAAGGCAATCTATTATCGAAATAAGAATACGGAAGGACTTCTGGAGGTTCATCCCGGGGAGATGCCGGCCTCGCTGCAGCTGTTCGGTTCGGATCCGCAGATATTGGCTGAGATGGCGAAGAAGATTGAGGACAGGCCGTTTTCCATACTGGACTTTAACATGGGCTGCCCTGTTCCCAAGGTGGTCAATAATAAAGAAGGTTCGGCATTGATGAAGGACCCGACGCTGGTCAGACAGATCCTGACGGCAATGGTAAAGGCGGTGGATAAGCCGGTCACAGTCAAGATCAGAAAAGGATTTGACGAAGAACACTGCAATGCGGTGGAGATCGCCAGGATCGCGGAAGACTGCGGAGTGGCGGCGGTCGCGGTTCATGGCAGGACCAGAGAGCAATATTACAGCGGCCGGGCGGACTGGGAGATCATTGCGCAGGTGAAGGATGCTGTGAACATTCCTGTGATCGGCAACGGGGATATTGACAGCCCCGGCGCTGCACTGTGTATGCTGCAGCAGACGGGCTGTGACGGAGTGATGATAGGCCGGGCCGCCCAGGGAAACCCGTGGATCTTTCGGGAGATCGTACAATTTCTGGAGGACGGAACGGTTCCAAAACCGCCTGATCTTCGGGAAAAAAGGGAATTGATCCTCCGCCATGCGCAGTTGCAGTATGAATATAAGGGCGAGTATACCGCAGTGAGGGAGATGCGCAAGCATCTGTCATGGTATACCGTGGGAATGCCTCATTCCGCGAAATTCAGGCAAATGGTCAATGCCGTTGAGAGCATGGAACAATTGCTCCAAAGTGTGGATACTATTTTTGGTGAAGCCGGAATAGAATAGAGGTATGGACACGATTCTGTATTTATATAAAAAGAAAGATATAGAGGAACCTTTTGTGGAGGCCATCCGCCGAAAAAGCCATCTGTTGATCAAGGTAGGGATGGATGTGGAACCTTACCGCTGGTTCGTGCAGCGCCTGCCTCATAAGCAATCCCGGCCGGAGATCACTCTGATGGGTGGGAAAGAGCTGAAAGGATGGGACTGGATCAATCCCGGATATTTTAAAGAGAGGTGGGAAGTCCGCTCACGCAGGAAAGAGTGGAAAAGATATGAGCTGCTGGCAGACACACTGATGGAGAGATGCCGCGCAAATGTGGAGGAGCTGTTGGCGGGGCTGATGAAAGAGTTATCCGTCTATGTGGAAGAGTGGTCCTCCTGCCGGTGTGTTTATGACAAGGCGGTCCGGGATGTGCTGCTTGACGATAATCCTGTGGCCGATGTGTGGAAAAAGATGTGGAGCGCCGGGGAATTTACCGGCTACACGGAACTGCAATGGGTGCAGGAGTTAATGCCCTTTGCCGCTAACAATCATTTTATCGTATTGGGTAATGCAAACTGCATTCCGGAGCTTCTGCAGCAGTATGCGGACAGGATGAAGAGTCTGCGGTGGATCATGGATGAAGCATATGTCGGGGCCCACAGCGAAGAGCTGGAGGACTTTGCGGAGACTTTCTACCAGGAGCAGGGACTGGCAGTTACCATAGAAAAGGTGCAGGGTAAGTGCGGTTTTGAAAGGCTGCAGCTGTTCTGCAGAGAGCCGGCCAACATTCTGGATTTCACCGGAGAGGACAGGGTTTCCGTGGGATGGGCGCCAAAGGGCAGTATCTGGCTGGATATGTGCTCCTCAGAAGAGAAATACCGCCGGATCAGCCGGCGCGGTGGGGAGATACCATATTTTTCCCTGAGGGAAAGCTGGCGGCAGGCGCAGAGGAAGGCGGCGGAATGGTTCAGACAGGCCACTGAACTGCCACAATGATGTACATTGTGCCCGTAAGTCCCGCAAAATTGCATAGAAATGTGTCCTTTGAACAATGTGTCCTTTGAACAATGTGTCCTTTGAACAATGTGTCCTTTGGACACATTGCAAGTATTGACTTCGCGGGAGACTGTTACGGACAGCCTCTGTCGGAATGGAAAATAAGGGCTACCGCCTTGACACTGTGAATAAAAATGAGTATAATACCTAAGTCTAAACAGGCTTACTTTATGGGATATAAAAGAAACAGGAAGGGTGTGCGAAATGCAGGAGAAAAAAAATATTTTAACCTATGAAGGGCTCAGAAAGTATGAAGATGAGCTGCACGAGTTAAAGGTTGTAAGACGCCAGGAGGTTGCTCAGAAGATCAAAGAGGCAAGGGAACAGGGCGATCTGTCTGAGAATGCGGAGTATGATGCGGCAAAGGACGAGCAGCGCGATATCGAG